>NZ_JBHTLT010000120.1:0-40224 GCF_042679045.1 Sporosarcina contaminans
AATATTACGAGATAAAAAGGCCTTTTTCCGTTAAAATAACTTCATAATTGACAAAAGGGTTGGAAATCAATTCGATTTCCAACCCTTTTGTCTACAGTCTGAGGGCTGCCATAGCAGCCCTCCTCGCATTAGTCATCATCACGGTCTTTTTCGAATTTCACAATTTCACCTGTCATTGCATCAATTTCGAAATCATATTCATATTTGCCATCTTCTATTTCAATTTCATACACTTTTCGACCGTCTTCGTAATCCAATTCAATTTCTGTTACGTGCCCTTTTGCATTTTTCATCGCAATTGCAATTGCTTGATCTTCTGTGAGCATCGTTTTATTCGTTTCATTCACTTTGCTGTTAGACTGTTTTTTATCATCATCAAACTCTTTTTCATACTCAATAATGTCTCCTGTATACGCATCGATTTCAAAATCGTATTCGTATGTGCCATCTTTTATTTCGATATCATAATGTTTACGGCCATCATCAGTGTCGACCTTGACCTTCGTTACTGTGCCCCGTGCTTTTTTCTGCGCAATTGCAACTGCTTGGTCCGCTGTAAGCATCTTTCCGTTCGTTGCAGTTGATTTTGGTGAATCAACAACTTTCAAATCTTGCGCCTCAGCATCCGTTTTGGTTACGGATTGTTTGTCTTTTGATTGTTTTTCAAGCTCGATTTCCCCTGTGATGGCATCGATATCCAAGTCGTATTCGATTCCGTTCGACTTCACTTCCACATCGTATACATAGCCCGATTTTTTCTTTTCAAGTTCAATTTCAGTAACTTTACCGCCATATTGGTCGATCGCCAACTCCTTAGCTTCTTTCAATGTCAACATTTCGTTCGCGTCGCTTGCTACGTCCGTTGACGAATCATTCGCCAATGCCACGCCGCCTACTGTTACTGCTCCCGCCAATGCAGGAATGATCATCCATTTATTCATAATCGATTCCCTCCTTTTCTAATTACTTTTATCATACCTCGACATTATGATAGGAGTTTTAGAGGTTTATTAGAAATTGATGAGAAGTCATGTTTCCATCCAAACTGACAAAAAAACCGCCGAAATTAGTTCTTCGACGGTCTCTATTATGTCAGGGCAAAATCAATCATCCCATGTAACTGAAAGAATCTTTCCAGAGATCGCATGTATTTGGTAAATCGCTTCATCACCACGACTGTCATCTTCTACTTCGATCTCAACTAAATAATAGCCCCCATCAGTCGTTTTAACAAAATCGACGTCATCTACTTCCCCATTTAATTGAGACAGCGCAATGCTTACTGCTTCCTTTTCTGTAATTAGAACAGTTTCTTTTTTCGAGGGTGTTTGCGATTCTGCATGCTTTTCTTTTTTATTTGCAACCGGCTTTTGCTGTGTTGCTTCCGGTTGACCAACCGTCTCCTCATTGGAAGCGATTGATTCATCCACCTTATTTTCCTTCGTTTGAATTAAAGACAGCACTTTCCCCGTTTCTGCATCGACTTCTGCTAAATAAGCGCCATTGTTCCTCACAAGCTCCGCTTCATACATCGAACCTTTCAAGGATAGCCGATCGACTTTTCCATCATACATGCCTTCGAGCTGGGTGCGGACTTTATCTTCCGGCAAAGTTTCCGCTTGTGTAATGAATTGCTTCGTATAATAATTCCCTATAAAAACAATGAGAATGGTTAGCACGATCGGTAGGAACCAAGGTTTTTTTATGAGATTCAATTGAACACCACTCCTTACGACAAGCATACTCCTTCAATATTAAAAATCGATGAGAGCCTCACTTTTTCGGAATGATAATACGAATGGTTGTTCCCATTCCGACGATACTTTCAATTTTCAACTGCGCTCCAAGTCCCGTAGCGATTTCCTTAGCGATCGCAAGCCCTAACCCGCTGCCGCCTGTTTTTCGGTTTCGGTCTTCATCGACACGGTAAAAACGGTCAAAAATATGAGGCAAATGCTGTTCCGGTATTCCTTGTCCGTAATCCATTACCGAAATTTCAACGCTATCCTCATTGCTGCGAATTATTGTTTTAATTTCTCTTTCACTATATTTACGAGCATTATCCAATAAAATAAAAAGTAGCTGCTTTAACTGGTTTTCATCTGTACGCAGCTCAATGGGCCCTTCCCCTTCAATCGTAAAATCCCTCGCGTACGCCTGACGCATCGGCTGCACCACTTTCTCGACAACTGATCGGACTTCCGTCTCTGCAAATTCAAAAGTCAATTTTTCATTATTTTTTGCAAGTGACAGCATTTGGGCAATCATCTCTTTCATCCTCACCGATTCGCTTATAATTGCATTGACGGCTTCCTCCGCCACCGCACGATTGTCAAACCCTTGACGAGATAAGAGCCGTGAATAGCTTTCGATAACTGTGAGCGGTGTTTTTAGTTCATGAGAAGCATTTGAAACGAACTGCTCTTGCTTTTTATAATTTTGTTCCAACTGCTCCATCATGTCATTAAATGTCCTGCCCATTTGTGACAGTTCATCCTTGCCTTTAGCAGATATTGAAATTTTTTCATACGTTCCTAACCGCCTGCTGTCAGACATTGTCTTCATTAGCTTTTCAATCGGCTGTATGACAATGCGTCCTAACGTTATGCTTAGACCCACAACAATCAGTACCATGGCAACAATCGTGACGCCAAACAAAATTAGCTTCAGCAACCGCAAGCTCGCTTCTAATTCTTCCATTACTTGCAAAACTTCAATGTGGACGACTTCACCATTTGTCCAAATTGCTGGAACAGTGATTGCCATTGTCTTTATTTCATTAAAGCTTCCGATCGTGTAACGCTCTTTCGGGTTAATAACAAAATTCCCCTCAGTCAATCCAAGTTCAGATTGTGTTGTGACAATCGTCTTGCCTCGATCATCGACAATCCGGATTGCACCGTTCGCTGGTACATGTGCAATAATAATCGTCCTCGCATCCTTTTCTTCGTTCATTTGGCTAAGAGACGTCGTGAGTTCCTTTGCACGGACAAGCATTTGGTAATATTCCGTACGATGCCCCATCTTTTCGAATACAAAGTAGATACCGATGTTCGTTACGGTAAGTATGACAAGCATAAGAAGTATAGAGTATAGGTGAATCTTCGTTTTAAGCTTCATGGACAGGTTCCTTTAATGCATAGCCAACGCCACGGACGGTTTGGATGAACGACTGCTTATCCCCGTTATCGATTTTTTTCCGTACGTAACGAATGTACACATCGACGACATTTGTATCGCCGAAATAGTCGTAGCCCCAAACAGCGTCCAGCAACTGTTCCCTTGTAAGGACTTGATTTGGATGTTTCAGCAAATGAAGCAGCAAGTCGTATTCCCTCGGCGTCAAATCAAGCAACACCCCGTCCCGCTTCACTTCACGTGTTTGCTCGTGGATTGACAAACCTGCAAACTCGTGGAGATATTCGTCCTTTTCCTTGACCGCTGGTGTTGAAAACCGGATTGCCGAACGGATTCTTGCAAGCAGTTCCTCGATTTCAAATGGCTTTGTTACATAGTCATTTGCACCTAAGTCAAGTCCTGCAACTTTATCCTCCAACTCGCCCTTCGCAGTCAATAATATGACAGGGGTATTCGACTCGGTCGCCCGTATCCGTCGTAGAACGTCAAGTCCATTCAGCCCAGGCAGCATAAGATCGAGCAACACTAAGTCCCACGCCTGTTCACGATATTTAATGAGCCCATCAGGCCCCGTATGTGCAACACCTGTTTCATATCCTTCAAATTCAAGCTCCAACTGCAATACGCGCGCGATATTTTCTTCATCCTCAATAATCAATATTTTCTCTTTCACTCGAATCACCGCCGTTTTTTCTTTCATCTTATCAGAGGAATAGCATTTTCGTTATGCTCTTATGTTTATACAGCTTTCCTTCGTCGTTCACTACTAAAATGAACTCCTCGGCACCATAAACGACATCGCAAACGCATAAACGGCCACCCACACGCATAAATCATCCCGTATGCGCATAAACGATTACCCACACGCATAAATCATCCCGTATGCGCATAATCGACCACCCGCACGCATAAATCATCTCACAAACACATCCCATCACAGTGTGTTGTATGCGGATCAGAAAGCCACTACTCTTGAAACTACCTTTGAGTAATCAATTTATATATTTCATTCCCAACCGTCATTATTATCATAAGGATCAATATCTGCATAAATCTGATACCCATTTTCCCAGTATGTCTGCAGCCAATCAATCGTCTGGACCATCTCCTCACCGTGAGCAGCCGCCTTCTCTTGAAGTCCACTTGCCTCTTGTAGTTTGGCGCTACACCAACTATAGTCTGGAAGTGATTCAAACCACGCTTTATCGTCTTCTTCCATGACGTCCGAATAGGCCAAATCGTCAATTGCAGGTAACATTTTTGGCCAGTCATACGAGAGCCCAACCTCTTCCATCAACTGCCGGATTTCCAACGCAAATGTAAAATGAAGCTCATATTGTGCCACGTCTGTATCCTCGTCTTGGATCAATAGCTCATATTCTTTCAAGTTCTCCTGCTTCAGCATCTTTTGAAACAGTGATTTTTTCCGTGTAACCTCTTTAAACGTAAAGTTTCGGATAGCCGTCAATCTGACCGTTTCTGCGTATTGCAGTTTCGTCCTATCTGGATAACTTTCCGCTTTTATTGCCACCATCAAATCAAGCTCCTGTTGTTCTTCGGATGTCAGTCTTGAAGTCAATTCTTTTCTACGAAGCTCAGGCATTCGTTTCGCTATTCGTCTCTCTTCTTCAATTTTCATTCTCCATACCCCCTAACTTATTTCGATCCCTACAAATACTTATTTTCTTTTTGACGATTCGGCTTACATCAAATAAAAGTGTCCTATTTCACCGACCTTATAAACAATCCTTTTTCAATCAAAACACATTGTCGAACCGTTTTTTCTAAAACGTATAGCGGGCTACTTGTTCCCCTTCAATCAAGAAGCCTTCCACTTCCTGAAACCCTATTTGCTCATAAAGTTGTTTCGCGACTTTATTTTCCGGTTCGTATGATAAAGAAATGTTCTGATGACGATCCGATTTCATGTTCAGAATATCTTCGATAATTAGTTGAATCGCTCGTTTTCCGTATCCTTTGCCTTGGTGTTTTTGATCAATCATCATTCGATAGATCCAATACTCACCGTCATCTTCATCGACTCCGTACATTGCAAATCCAACCATTTCCTTTTCAGCGTATATCCCCTTCGCATGGAAGCCTTCAAGAAAATTTAATTGTGCAAGCGAAACAGCATTTGATGCGACGAAGTTCACTTGATCTTCCCGAACCCTCAATGAAATGGCATCTATCCAATTATCTTTTGAAATTGTTGCTAAATACAACATAATCTCATCCCTTCAAATGATATAACAAGCATCCCTCTTTAAAGCAAAATCTTTCATTTCCATTCGATCTATTCCATTGTACATTTTTTTCATAAAAAGAAATTGAACACTTTACCGATTTCCTCTTCGATAGGTAGTTTTGGACCAAAATCACAAGTGCATTACTTTACTAACGTCGCCTTTATTTCAGGACTTATTGAATACCCATTGGTAAAATCAACCACTTAAGGCTCATTTTAAAAACAGTTCTTTTTGTCAACCAATTAACTGTTACAATTATTAGGAAATTATTTGTACAAAGGAGTGCAATACATGAATCTGAAACGAATGATGATCGGCAGCATCATGGCTGCTATTCTCATCCTCGGCGCATGCGGAAAGTCGCAAGAGAAGGATGGAGATGTTTCCGCTGCTGCACAGCCAAAAAAAGTAGTAGCTGAACAGGAAAATGACAATCAAGATAATAAACCTGATGAAGACGAAACGAAAGACAATACAGAAACAGTAGAAAAAGATACAAGTGGAGATTCCTTTGAAAATATGAATCCGTATTTAGAAGAAGAAACAGGCGGGGATATTGAAATTGTGTTTGCAAATTCAGACCCGAACTTAGTCCACAAGTATTCGGATAAAGTGAAAATTGCGATTGAAGAATACCAAATCGCCCATGTGACCAACATGAACGAATCGGTCAAACATTATTTTGACGACGAAGATGAAGGATACGTCATTACATACAAACTGCAATTCGAAAACAATTTGGATGAAGATGTATTTTTCAATGCGAGTACAATGATGCTTTCAGATGATGGTACAGAAAACTTGTATATGAAAATTGGTCTTGTCGATCGGGATGACTGGCTGAAAGGCGATAATGAAGATGTTACCCGTCAATACGGCCCTGGCACATATACTGGAATGCAAGCCTATACAATGACGAAAGCTCAGTACGAACGCCTATTGGCTCCGACGTACACGATTGACATTCCAATGTTAGAGGATGACTTCAAAAAACGCATCGGCAATGACGCTGTTTTTAAAATTCCATTTAACGAAGATGGAGCAGAAAAAGCTTCAAAAAGTGCTGCACTTTACGCAGATAAGATGGTAACAGACACAATTGCGGATAAAGAACTGTTTTTCTCTAAAGAAGATATGAATGAAACACAGAAAATCGATGAAGTGAGTATTACACTTGAAGGAGTCCAATACGCTGATATAACACCGACAACTGCGAATGAAGGTCGATTTGTCAACTTCGGCGACGGTCCGCTCGTTGCACTGACAGCAAAATTCCAAGTTAAGAACGACAGCAATGAAGCGATTGCAAAATCATTGATTGAAAAACGACTCATCTTGGATCAGAACCGAGGCACAATGTCATCTCAAGGAATGTTGGAACCGACTCAATATGGCGACTTACAGCCAGGTGAATCAGAGGAAATTCTATCAGTCTACCTTTTCCGAAAAGATGAGTTCGGTCTATTGAAAGAACTGCAACTCCAATTCGGTCCGCTGAAGGATAGCGATGCGAAAAATTTGTTCAAAGAAAAATCGGTTACATTCGACTTGCCAATGAAATAAAGAAAAAGCGGCGTCCATTAGCTTGAATAGCTTGGATGTCGCTTTTTCTACTATATAGTACTAATGATTATGGTCATGGTCTTGATCTTTCAAAACATTTAGTAGTGTAAAGCGATCGCTATCTTCTCCTGACTCACACCCTTCCAATGTATAGCTAAATAATTGTTGCCCCTCCTCGGTCACTATATCGGTACAAATTACACTCTCTATGGCAGGGCTGTCCCTCCGTTCTTTATTTTTCGACCGATCGATTTTTAGTTCGAATACAGTTCCATCAAAAGATACATCGTACAATGTCGGATTTCCATTTGGCGTATAATTGGCAATTCGGACAGTGGCTGCGCTTTTCGCTTGGACACTCTTTAGGAACTCTTCAAAGACTGTGGCATTGTAAACCGGACCGTGCATATTAATAACATCTCCATTTTGCAACGCTTTTTCACTATCATACGAACAAGCGGCTAATAGGCATGTACTAAGAAACAATTGGCAAAAGAGTTTCTTTTGCATAGGCTCCTCCCTCCTAATTCGTACTTGGAGCTTTATTTCCACTCTATGCATAAATTTGGCGTCTTATCAGCAGAGATAGGTAATAACTTGTATTTGGCAACCAAATAGAATTCAAAAATCCCTTTACATCAATAAGTTGATCTAAAGGGTTTATTCATTGTATCTATCAATTTCACTTTGACGGAAATGCGTTGGAGTTTGAACTTCCTAACACCGTAACATCGGCAATGTTATTGTGAATTTAGTGCCTAATTGCAATGCGCTCTCAACAGTAATATCTCCTTCATGGGCTTCAATTAACCTCACTTCAATTACTAACAACTGGTGAAAATATAAAGATTTCATTGCCAAAATACGATAACAAAACACATCTTATTGGCGCTGGTTCTAATATACTTTCTACCGAAACAAAAGATGGCGTAATTGTTATTCAATAATTCCATTACAATTCCGAAACACATAACGAAAAAACACCTATGGCTATCTACTTCTTTTAAAAGTAGGAATAACATAGGTGTTTATGATTGATTATTTGCCAGAATGAAAAGGATACTGATCATGCATAGGGAACATTAGACATGCTACACTTTCTAACATCAATAGATTGAAAGGGCGACTTAAATGAAAAACTAGTGATTGTACTACTTCCTCTCCTCATGATCATCGAATTGAATTTCAGACATTAATTCTTTCAACTTGCCTATACTCCCGATTTTAAATAGTTTTTCTCTAAAACAAATAAATTCATTAGCAGCCTGAAGAATTTCAGAAAAAAACTCTTTTTCATTAACAACGTTTTTTGTTTCTTTATGAATTTTGTAAAGGTTTGTGCCTTCAAAAATCAGAGGATTTCTTTTTACTCTAAATAGAATCAAGTTCTCTGGATTTGTAATGACTTTTTTAATAATCCATTCATGATTGTTAATGGCCATAAAGTGCTTTCCAACACCTGTTTTTTTATACTCCAACATCATTTGCAGGATACCAATCCACATTAAATCAATATCATCCCAATCCATAAAATCAGTCATAACAGTATCGTTTGTTTGAATAATGACTACACCCTCTAACCTATGGCCCTTATGCTTTTTTAATCTTCTATTAACAACTTGAGTTGATAATGGGTCATTTAAGGAAATAAAATAGTCTTGAAAATTTTCTTTGGTAAAGTAGAACGAATCCAAATTTTTTTGTTCAATGTATGTGGTGATCGTAAGCATATACTACTCCCTTCATTATTTTAGATATTTCCATAAAAAGGATAGAAAGTTTATTCGATCGTTACTTACACCTATTCTATACATTTGTCCATCAGCAACCCTCCATATATTCTATAATCTTTTTATTTATAATGAAGTAGGACTAACAATAATACAATCGTTGAATTTTCTCTCTATTCGATTCCACTTTTAAGCTTCAGCATAAAGTTATTTTTTATTATCGTTTCATAATTGTATTGCTATAATGAAAGCAACGATGATCGGAGGGTATTTTTATGGACAAACGGGTACAAGCAATCGCCGATAAGGCGCGCATTGAATTTGGGCTTGAAAAATATGACCTAAAAAGGTATTCATTTTATAAAAAGAGGAATGGAAAAGGTTATGAAATGAATATGGAATGGTTTCCTGTCGAGTACGACGGGCCGATCGAAGAGGATGAAAATCCTGATGGCACTGCAAGTATTGATTACGACATCCAACAAGATCGTTTTACAAATGTTGTTTTTGTAATGGGGAAATCTTACTCAACCGCCCATCCTTTTCAAGAAAAAACAATTGAGGAAATTGCGAGTTGGTTGGAAAGGCAGACAGGCTTGACGTATGGTCAGGATTTTTTCGCGGAACAAGCGAGTGAAGACGAGTTTCAATTTATCTCTCGTGTGGATGGGATCCGAATTTCACCAAGCTTCCATCTGAATGTAAAAATTACGGATGACGGGAAACTTCTTTCCTTCTCTACTTTTGGAGTCGCACCGGATTTATCCAAAATTGAAAAACAGAATTTCAACTTAACACTCGAAGAAATCGAACCGACTGTCAAAGCACATCTTACACTTGTCAACATTCCTTCCGAGGCTGAAAAGAAATTTGTACCGGTTTATGCAATCGACGAAGTTTACGTAACCGCTGATGGCAAACGTTGCCTGCCTTTTCTATTCGATGAACGGGGAATGGAAGTCGATCATTTGATGGAATGGGATGAACCGTTACGTGGAAAAATCGAGAGAAAATATATCGATCTTTCCTCGGAAGCAACCGCTGATGAGGCCTTCAATGAGGACACGCAAGAAGAAATTGGCTTAACGGATGAACAAGTTGGCATCTGCGTGAATATTATCCGTGACGCATTGCGGATGGAATATCCGGATGATAGCGGGAAGTGGCGATTGAAAGAACTGCGCCCCGCCTATTCACATATCGAGGCGTACTGTTATGCGGCCAATACGGACAATGCACTTTTCCGGCCAAAGATAGGACTTTTTATCGAAAGGGAGTCCATGACGGTCGTCAATCTATTCAACAACGAGAAGATGTTTGACATATTCGATTCATTCGCACCTGCACCTAAACCGCTGATTGACCACGATACGGCTTTCGAAAAGATGGTTCCTTCTATTACGCTTGATCCTGTTTATGTGTATGACACAGAGTCTAAGAAGTATATTTTATGCGGACTGATCGACTCCGAGCAAGCTGTCGATGCTGTCACTGGAGAAATTTTAGAGCTACGGGATTTATAAGTTCATTGCAAAAAGAGCTGCCCCGCAAGTAGGTCAATGACCAGCTTGGGGCAGCTCTTTTGCTTTATTTTATATTCTCAACAAAGTCATATATTTTATCCAAAGAAAGCAAATGATGATTACAATCTTCGGTATCCTGGCAAATGTAGTTCCCTTTTTTCGTATACGTACCGACGATTTCACCCTTTGTTTTTGTCATAAACATATAAGATAGGGTTAATCTGTTACAAATTGCGCATATTTGCTTAGTATTTGTTTCCTCGTACGTACCCGTCAGCCCAATCATACCCTTCTCTGTCGGCATGATCATATATCTTTTTTTCGTTCCAATATCATCGTAACTGAAATAAGTCATTCTATTAAAATTTATGCCATCTTTCGGCAGCTTCAGCTTTTTCGCCTTTGGAAACAGCTTTTTCAATCTTTGCTCCGATGGTTGTTGGAACGGAATAATATAGGACTGTAGCTCCGACAAATATCGTTCGGCTGCTTCTTTATCGTCAATTTTAGCAAGTTGATTGAGAATCTCTTTTTGTTCGCCCGTCAACTCTGTAAATAAATCGCCTACTTTTTCGATAGACAGTGATTCAAGTGCACCAATGACTTGCTGATCATTGACAGTCGAATGTCCATTCACCAATTGCCATACTTGTCGTTTTATTACATTATATTGATCGTTTCTAATAAATTGTTCACTCTTCATTTCTGTCAGCTCCTCTGTTTTCATTATGCTCAAACAAAGTGCAAAGATTTACAATCAGAAATGGAGAAACTTCATTTTAAGCGATTAATCAACCATTCGCCCCATGCAAAGCATCGCCTTTTCTTCATCTATCTTTGCATGAGTTTTTTTAGAAGATAGCAATGCCATTTGATTTGCCATCTTCACATCACCTCCCGAAATATCGCCTTCTTTTGCAAAGGCGCTACGTCAATTATCATACAACTTTCTCTTTTTCAAAACAATAATTTTATATGTGCATCAATGCAATATATTTGTTTCATGCTAAAGAGAGCTTATGCTGTTTTCACTACTTCTTTAAGGAATATCCGCTACTTAAAAAATTCATGGAATGGCTTAGAATGCATATTAAATAAGATAAAATGCGCTTTTGGAGCCTCTAAACATTTTGTAAAAAGCAGCCGATCCTCCTATCCGTTTAACTTAGCTAAGTTTCGCCAAGAATTAAAACAGAAAAACTTTAATTGGAAGAGGATACGTAATGGTCTCATTTTTCTTAACAGCAATTCGATTGATCGGTGCGATTGTGAAGTCTTTCGCCCATCCAGTATTTAAATCATTGCTCTTTACATTGTTGCTCATCGTTTTGTCCGGCACACTATTTTATACGAAAGTGGAAGGATGGACGACAATAGATGCGATCTATTTTGGAACGGTCAGTCTCATTCCGACCGGTGTAGAAACAGGGCTAAGTCCAACAACGACGATTGGAAAAGTGTTCACCATTATGTATTTGATCGTTGGTACAGGGATCATGATCGGCCTCATTGGCATCATTGCGAAGGCAGTGATCGATTTTGATTCAAAGAAAGAGCATAAAAATGGCGATAACCATAAAAAAGACGCAAGAATCGAATCATCCTTGCGTCGCTCAAAACGGTGATGTGCGAAATAGGGTTACTTCTGATCAAACCACAGAAGTTCTTTATCATCCACGTCACCATTATAATTAATTAAAATTTCTTCCCCAGCTTTGATATCTGTATACGCATAAAAGTCAAACGTGTGCTTCTCAAAGCTAATTTCGTACGTAGCATTCGGCTCATAGGAATGATTAAACAGCATTCCATATCCTAAGAGGATTGCAGAATGATTTATTCCATACTCAAAAGCATAGTCAGCGATTAACGTTTGTTCAATGTAGGCGTGTTGGTCATTTGGGTATGCAATGACGGGAGCTTCGTGCACCATCGTTCCCTTTTTAATATCACATGTAGCAAATACCCCTCTATTGAATTCTCCATCACTAAGTGCAGACGTCTTTACTTCAATCATGCTGTTCACCTACTCACTTGTAAATATACTTTCTAACTATAACATTAAATTGCCTATTAGGCGTATTTATTTACTTTAACAAGTGTAGATTTTTTAAATACCAATGATTAGCCATCGATGAGAAACGTTTTATGCGATGGCCCCAATTCAGCAATTAACTGCTCTTCCGCATAATTTGTTCACCTTTCGTATCATATTCGCCAATAAATACAAATCCTAACTTCTCATACAGTCGAATAGCATCTGTATTTTCTGGATAGACACTTAAATAAATCGGCTGCTCACCATATTCGTCCAGCACCCGTTGAATTAACAGCTCCATAAAATGACGGCCATATCCTCTTCCTTGAAAGTTTTCATCAATTAATAAGCGATCAATCCACAAATTGCCGCCTCCCTTGCCATCACCTAAAAAAACATACATAGCAAAACCGACCGGTACACCATCAACATATAAACCGACTGGCCGAAACTCCTTCCATTGCGCTGCTTCTAAAAGGCTTTCCTCAATCGTCTCGATGAACTGCATTTGCTCTTCCGCCACACGCAATGACAATAGCTCTTCTTTGTTGTTACTTGTTACTTTACATATTTCCCATTCCACCAATATCGTCCCTTTCTACAAACTAAATAGTCGTTCTCCAACTTACGACCAGTCTTAAATACAAACCAGCGATGATGTCTCCTTCACCGCTAAACAAAATGTCAATGCCCTCATTTCTTCAATAAAGAAAATCATCCTGCATTCGATAACTTCTTCCCTCTACGATACTTCATATGCTGTTTTTTCACCAAATTTCTTTGAACCATCCTTCAACGTTTATTTTAAAACATTTAAGGAAATTCACATACTGACGGCATCATCATTCCGAGCGAACACTCAAATATCGATACATAGTTTCCAACAGATGCCACATTATAAAAGGAATGACGTCCCGATCTCTATTCATTGGAGGCCATAACCATGAAAAAAATAATCCGTTCTTATTTACGAATATCTTTACTATTGAAAATAACAATAGCCCTTATCCTCGGCATCATTGCCGGACTTATGCTTGGCGAGCAAGCTGCTGTATTGGCACCATTAGGAGATTTGCTCATCCGTCTGCTAACCTTTCTCATTTTGCCTCTAATCTTCTTTACGCTCATTGTCGGCGTCAATCAAACGACACTCGGTGACTTAGGCAGAATGGGTATAAAAGTTTTCGTCTACTATACAGTGAGTTCTGCTCTCGCTATCGTTGTCGGGTTAATTGTCGCGAGCATTTTTGAACCAGGCACTGGCATGCATTTGACAGGTTCGGAAAAAGTCGATGTGCCTGAAAATCCAGGCATCGGCTCCGTCCTTCTCAATATTGTTCCTTCGAATATTATAACAGCCTTCACGGAAATGAATTTATTAGGCATCATCTTTACAGCACTCGTATTCGGCATTGCCTTTTCCGCAATGCGAGCCAATCCAACCCTATCCGAATTAGGCGATATAGCTATGAAGATCGTCACTGCATTAAATGAGGCTTCACTTCTTATTTTGAGAGCGATTCTTCAATATATACCGATTGGCATTTTTGCAATTATGGCAAATACAGTAGGAAGCCAAGGAATGGATACACTCGTTTCTTTAGGTGGCATGATCGGCGTTTTTTATATCGCTCTTTTATTCCATATCGTCTTCTATATTGTCATTATGTCGCTATTTAAAGTACCGCTTCATGATTTTTTCAAGTATGCACGAACACCTATAGCAACCGCATTTGTTACACAAAGCAGCACCGGCACGCTGCCGCTAACGCTGGAGGCTGCTGAAAAGTTGAACATTTCTAAAAGTCTATATAGCTTTAGTCTGCCTTTAGGTGCAACGGTCAATATGGACGGCGCAGCCATCCGGATTGCAGTATCCGCTGTTTTCGCAGCAAATATTTCAGGCAATCCGCTCAGTTTGTCCGATATGCTAATGGTTGTCCTAATCGGCACACTTTCATCCATCGGAACAGCTGGAGTACCCGGTGCCGGCATTATTATGATTGCAACGGTCTTCGTCCAACTTGGCTTGCCAATGGAGGCTGTCGCCTTGCTTACTGCAATCGATGCCCTTGTCGGCATGGGTGCAACAGCGCTGAACGTTGCTGGCGATCTTGTCGGAACGAGCGTCATCGACCAGCATGAAAAAAGACGACGCAGAAACTTGCATGAACCCTTGTAAAATAAGTTCGTTCATGGAAAAAATAAGCGAACGGGTAGCCATTAAGCAATTGAATTGGCTACCCGTTACTTTTGTGGACAATAACTGCCCTACTTACGCATAAAGCATTCCGAAAGCGCATAAGTCTGTTGAACCCCTTATAAAACGTAAGGAATACTCATAAATGAACAAATCAGCGCATAAACTCCTCCCGAAACGCATAAATAATTTTACAAACTCTAAGACACAGTTCGCTTCAGAATTTCAAAGCTATCGTATTAACGAACACCTTAATTTTATTCTATCGATTGATAAGCTTTTCATTACTATTTTCAGCTTTTCTTATTCTTTATTCTTCCTTATTTCCTTTTGAATTTTACGAAGTGCTTTCTTTGAACCGCGTGCAATATCGTGCTCCATTTTCCGTACGCTATAATCAACAAACAACGTTTCTAAATCATATCCTTCTGGGTATAAATCCTTCGCTCGCAATTCCAAACGGAGACGTTTACCATTGACTTCAATAAATTCCTCATTGTAAAACACAGTCACATTATAGAATTTATCCATTTCTTTATAAACAATTCCAACATCATCAAAGTCCAATAATGTTACACGATCCCCTTTTTGATAGTCCTATTTTTCCTCCGCTTGCCCAGTCACAATCTTCGGCTTCCTTATTTTCTGATCATTTACGCGTGCTAAACGATACTCTTTATTTTCAATATACTCTTTTGCCCTTTGCAATACATTTTCTCGCATATTCATCCTTTTAGAAATCCAAAGGGCATTGCTTTCCCCTGACTTTCCAATGACTAGCTTATACAAAGGTTCTAATGTTTCGCTATTAAATTGCATGGCAGCATTCATAAAGTCATCATGCATTTCCGAAAAACGTTTAATTTCACCGTAGTGAGTTGTTGCCACTGTGATACAGCCCATATGATAGAATTCCTCTAAAATCGAAATTGCAAGTGCTGCGCCTTCGTTTGGTTCCGTACCGCTTCCGATTTCATCAAAAAGTAAAAGGGTATTGTTATTGGACGCCCCCATAATCTCCGAAAGGTTTTTCATATGAGATGAAAATGTGCTTAATGCATTTTCAATACTTTGGTTATCACCAATCTCTACAAAGATATTTTCAAAAACCGCAATTTCCGTTTCCTTATTTGCATGAATATGAAATCCTGACATGACTGCCAATGTGAGCAATCCAATCGTTTTAAGGACGATCGTTTTCCCTCCGGCGTTTGGCCCTGTAATAATCAAACTTCTGTAACGTTTCCCGATCTCAAAATCAAGCGGTACAGCCTCATCTGTTAAGAGTGGGTGTTTTGCACGAATTAGCTTGATGTATCCATAATCGTTTAGTTTAGGCGCTACCCCGCCAATTTCTTTACTGAATTTTGCTTTTGCAAATACCATATCGTATTGGCTAATAAGGTCGATGTTTATTTTGATCGGATGAAGATTTTCTAAAATCATTCCAGTCAATGTAGACAGTATTTGATATTCTTCCATGGCTTCTTCCGCTTTTAGACTAGCAAGTTCCCCGTTTAGTTTCGTAATTGTATTTGGCTCCATAAAGACTGTAGAACCTTTCGATGATACTTCAACAATCGTACCTGACACTTGATTTTTGTAAGACGCCTTAATCGGAATTGTATATCGATCATCTTTCTTGCTAATGAAAAAGTCTTGAATGTAATTTTTATTGGCGCTGCTATTTAGAAATTTATTTAAACGTTCTTTTATTTTTTCCTCAGCTATTGCAATGTTTTGTCGAATTCGCTTTAATTTTTTGCTTGCAGCAGAATCAATGCTATTTCCTTTAATCGAGAAGTTGATTTCTTCTTCTACCGCCTCAAATTCGGACATTGAATTTGCATACGCTGATAGCACTGGTGCAAAAAATTTCTTATCCAACATGAATCGTTTAATCTTTCTACATCCTCTTAAAAAATCCGATATACTAACGAGTTCGCCCGGATTCAAGATCATGCCTTTTTCGAGATGCAAAATGCTACTTTCGATATTGGTAATCCCTAAAAACGGAACATGACGCTCCGTATCCAATATCGCTCTTGCTTCAGTTGTTTCATTCAATCGATTTTTAACGACCTTGATATTTGAGATCGGTTCCAATTTATCGATTTGCCTTTTTCCTAACCCGCTGACACAATAAGATTTAACCATTTCTTTTAATTCGTTGTACTGCAACTTTTCATAAGTTGTATGATTCACTTTTATGCTCCTCACTATGATTGATTGAACTCATAATGAAGATACCTACCCACTATATTTCAACTAATCACTTCTATAAAAAACAAACAAAAAAGCCGCGGTGATGATACCGCAGCTCTCTTTACATTTACTTGGCATGTGTAATAAAAGCCAAAATAAACCGTCATCAAAAAACAGTTATTTTAGCATCATTACACGCTTCATAAAGTATAGTAGGTATCCTCATAGGGGTTGAAATAAATCCATAACAAAATAAGACAAGGGAAATTAGGTATGTACACTCACATCAATACATCTGTACATATTTTCCTTTTGTCATCTTGTTTACGCATTTATTTCATATCATTTTCCTATTTAGAAACCTACCGCACTCACAAAAAGCACCTCTTATTTTTTGTTGAAATATAGTTACTATGTATTTTACCACACTCTTAGCTAAAAGCAAATAGATATTCCGAAAATACAAATAGGTTTTATCCTAATACCTCAACCATGCAATTTATCACATGAATTTTCTTAGAAAAACGCTCCCTATCAAATTAAGATAAAAGCATAATCGATTCATTTAAAAACGACTTTCCCTTGCCACTTTTCATCTTCTCAATCCCTTCTTCTATTCGGTCATAACGAAACGCACGGATAATAGCAAATAGATGAGGGATCATTTCCTTCTCACAATCAGAAAACGGCCTTTCTGAACAATAAGCATCCATGTATGCATCGTAACGTTCCTTGGGGCTTTCCAACCCTTCGAATTCGTGATGCCACGCCAAAAAAATCGCATTACCAACACATTCATTCACTAAGACCTCATCTCCCGCGATGTCGAAATCAAAAATGGCGGAAATTCTGTCCTGTTGAAATAAAAGATTATACGGTAAAAGATCTCCTTGGACAGCTCCTTTAGGAAGAGCTGCCCATTCAGCTTGAAGAACCGCTCTTCTTTTCTTATAAAGTTCTTGAATCAAAGACATTTCTTTTTCATACTTGTCTTCAACGGCACTAACAAGATCCCAATAGCACAATTCATTTTCATCATAATCGCCAAGTTCCTCTGTTTCATTCCCACCAAACATGCCCCAACTTGTTCCCCTGCCAAAGCTAAAAGCGCTTCGCATAGAGGCTGCATGCTGTTTGCCTAACATCGCCCCTATCTCTTGAATATTCCTCAGCCGCAGTGTTTCAATTGGCTTCCCTTTCCCTTTTTCTTCAAGAATAAAAATCAAACCGTCGTGCTCAACATACGGTTTACCATCTAACGTCAACTTCGACATGGAGAACGGCAACTTAGCATTTCTCATCATATCAATGAACCCGATCATTTTCTCTACAAATGCAGCAGACTGCTTTTCACCCTTCAAGTAAAAAGTTTTCCCATCCACTTCCACTTCCGCAACGAGTCTCTCTTTGTCCCTTAAGATCTTATGGCCTGTAATCGGTTCTTTGAAATAATTACGCATTACGTTTTGAATCATATCGCCCGGTGTCCCTTCATGGGTTTTGATTTACTAATATCCATGCTTTTAAAGTGATTTTTTAGATAGTTTTAGCATCATTTCAGCCATGCAAACAACTTCAAAATCGCGTATACTTTTATGTAGAATGATGTCGAGAAAGGAGGAATCGTTGATGAGCAAACCGATCGACCAAGAAGTGATTCTCCAGGCGATCTTAGAATCTTCTTCACAAATAAAAGAGTTAACCGTTCAAGTGAGTAAATTATCCAGTCGAATTGATGATGTTTCAAATCGTCTTGACGGAGTCTCAAATCGACTTGACGGAGTCTCAAACCGTCTTGATCAGCTTGAGATAAAAGTAGATGGAAACCATAAAGAAACAATGGACCGTCTTGACGCTGTGGAGAATAGGTTAAACGATGCCATTCATGACGTAGATGTCAAATTCACGATCCTGCATGGTGAATTATTTAATGTAAAAGCGGATGTAGTGAAACTGCAACAAGCGGAATAGTTGCCTACTTCATGCCGTAGCAAAATAACTTTTATTCTCCCCTTCAAAGTCAATGACTTAAGGGGAATTTTCTTTTATTGCCATCCTCACTGAGAGGGTTCTGCCTGCGGTGATTGACAGCCATACGAATAAGCAAGACACTCAAAACCATGCTTTTGCAGGATTGGCTGGCTCATCGGACTCGCATCTACGGTAAGAAAACGATATCCTTGTTCGGCAGCCTTTTTAGCCCGGATCGATAAGAGCGATGTGTAATAGCCCTTTCCTCGATATTCAGGCAAAGTCGACCCGCCCCATAAACTTGCGAACGAAGAATTTTCCTCTAAATACATCCAGCAAGCACTGACTAATTTCTCCCCATCGTAAACCCCGTATAAAAATAAAGAATCCGGATCATCCTGTTTGTCTCTCCAAAGCCGATTCCCTAACTCTTCATGCGACTCTTGCCAAATGAAATCAATTAACGAAATAATGTCCCGAACACCTTTCTCATCAATAATTTCTTTTATATGTATTTCCTCATCAACGCCGAGTAATGAAGGCATATCGTGAATGTCCATAACCATCAGCGCTTCTCGCGGCTCGGACATAAAACCCTCTTCCTCAAGAAGCTCTTTCAAATAATCCGGTTTGTCATAGCTATACACTTTCCATTCAAATCCGATTCCAAGTCGTTTGAAATGGTCTAACTCTTCCTGGATAATTTTTCGTGCATTCTCTTCATTTACATGAGATGCTATAATAAATCCCCTTTCACCGTGTAACGATACATGACGAACGACATGTTCCGTTTCTTCACGTCGATACCCCTGCGACTGCAGCTCTTGCCGCAGCTCCTTATGAAATAACGACAGTATTTTTTCTTTATCCATTTTACAACCTCCCAAATTCCACTCCATTGCCCCGTCCTTATTGGACCGACTGTTGCTCTAAATCAATCTTCAGACATTTCCTATTAGCTCTATGTTCCGTTCATCGCTAATCTCTATTCTAAAAGAATATTTCCTCACCATGTTACCACTTTTATGAATAAACCGATATCCTTTACTGAAATATTGAAACTACTCATTCAAATAAACGTAATATACTTGAAGACAATATGGAGGTGCTTTTATGGGATTTAATGCATTTGACGATTTTATGTTTTCTTTCGTTCCAATTTTTATAACCACTGTTTTTATAATTGTGATCGGTTTTATCATATTCACCATCGTCAGCGGCATTGGACAATGGTCCAAAAACAACAATTCGCCCCGGCTGACCGTTCCTGCTCATGTTGTAACGAAGCGGGCGCATACTTCGGGCGGAAGTGGAGACAGCTCCGCAACGACTAAGTATTATGTTACCTTTCAAGTAGAAAGCGGTGACCGAATCGAGTTTCATATGAAAGCTACCGAATATGGAATGCTTGCGGAAGGCGATGTTGGCATGTTGACGTTCCAAGGAACAAGGTATATCGAGTTTGACCGGAAGTGATTTCCCTTCATTCAACCCGAAAGCAAAGTTGTACATAAAAAAGCAAGCTACACTATTCGCAGCTTGCCATGCTATATGCTTTTCGTTGCAGCCCGTTTTATCTCTTTCCTTCGTTCATAGATATTAATGACGATCACCTTAATGACAGCATATGTCGGAATGGCTAAAAGGATGCCGAAGAACCCTGCAATGCTGCCCGCTGCTAAAATGAGGGTTATGACAGTGAGAGGATGAATATCGAGCGTTTTTCCCATAATGTTCGGAGTAATGAGATGGCTGTCCGTCTGCTGGGCGGCAAGGGTGACGATCGACACCCAAATGACGAGTTTCGGATCTTGCAAATAGGCGATGATTACAGCGGGCGTGAACGCAATCCAAGGGCCCAAGAACGGAATGACATTCATGAATAAAGCAAAAATTGCAAGCAACAATGCGTATTCAAGCCCGATAGCTAAGTAGCCGATCAGTATTAACGATGCAAGAATCGTACTGATTAGCAGCTGTCCTTGAATATAAGAACGCAACACTTGATCGATGTCATTCAGCGTCTTTTTCACCCACTCCCGACGCTCACCAGTGAACAAATTATAAATGAGCGGAGCAAATTTTTCATGGTCCTTCAACATAAATATAAAGAAAAACGGTACGAGGATGAGCAGAACGACAGCTTGTACGAATGACTGCAAAAATTGTACGATCCATAACCCGAATTTCACAGCGATGGATTGCAGTGAGTCGAGAGCGCTGTCAAGTGAATCCCGAACCGGCTCCGGCAAGTCTTCCTTCTGTTCCAATAAATTAATACGGATTTCATTAAGTTCTTCCGTCAATTCAGGCGCGTTGTCAATCAAGCTATTTACCTGCTTCGAAATAATTGGCCCGATAATCGAAGCGAATGCCCATATAATGACAGCTATACAGGCTACGATGATCGTAATACTCCCCCACCGTGGCACATTACTCGCTTCAAGTCTGCGCTGTACAGGTTCCGCTAAATAAAAGAGCACCCCACCAAAAATAACAGGCAATATAGCTGTTTTAACAATGATGGCAACTGGAGCAAATATGAAATTAATTTCCATAAAATACTTAATGATCAAAATGGCAAGCAGAAGAGCAACGCCAGTCTGGAACCACAGTTTCTTTGTCACGAACTCACTACCTTTCGCATACAATTCATCATTCCAAGCTACAAATATACTTATAAATATACCCAAAAACAGAGCAAGAGAACCTTCTCTGTCCCCATTCTCCCTACCAAAAAGTGCATAACGGCTCCAGCATACGCATAACTCTACATGTCACGTATAACGGTTACACCTCACGCATAAAACGCAATATTCGCTCATCATCAAGCAATCTTACGCATGAATGAAAATACGTCAAGAATCGTCTACAATTGTTTTTTCTAAGTGAAGAAAAAAAATGCAATAAGCATTCCTTTTTGAAAACAATGACTTCCTCTATTTACACCATATACAAGCATAGTGTAGTATCTGAGTAGTTCTGTCACCTTATTAGGGGGGAAGGTTTGCGGAAAGGAATCTGCGAATACATATATGAAAAAACGATATATTCTGTTGATCATAGGAATATTTTTACTTATTTTATCAAGTTCTCGTATGCTATGGATGAATGCGTTTTATAATCTCTCAAATACACAAATAATAGAAGGCAAATTGGATTTATGTAATTGGGATACACAAGAAGAGGAAGTTCTGCTGCTTGATGGGGAGTGGGAGTTTTATCCGTCGCAGTTGTTGATGGATCATGAGCGGCAGTCATTGACAGCCCCTCCTCAAAAAAAATTTGTTCAAGTTCCAGGCAAGTGGAATGAGGATTTTCAAGACGGTGAATCCACTCCATATGGCTACGGCTCCTACCGGCTGCGAATACATGTAAACCCTAATGAAAACGTTAATTACAGTTTATATGTACCAAGCGTTCGAAGTTCATCCGAGTTGTATATCAATGGACGATTCATGGGGGGATCTGGAAAGGTAGGAAAAACGGAAGGTGAATACACGGCAAAAAATCTGCCATATTCAGCATCTTTCACTGCAGATGAAAACGGCGTAATAGAAGTTGTCATTCAAGCGGCAAACTTCAAAGATGTTCGTCGTAGTGGCATCATTCGTTCGGTTAAATTCGGTTCGGAAGCTATGTTATCCAAAGAAAGAGGACTGTCCTTATCCTTACAATTAGTAGCATCTGTCATATTTTTTATCCACTCCATCTATGCTCTAATCCTATATTTCTTAGGGAATCGGGAGAAAAAGCTTCTCTATTTTTCTTTACTTTTATTTTCCATAACGTTCATGAATCTAATTAGTAGTGATGAGAAAATATTCCACTTACTTTTTGACGTTGGATACGAGTGGGATTTTCGCATTGCTAACGCATTAATTCCGATTGCTTGCTTGGCTTTATTACATTCAGTGGGTCAACGTACCCTTCCATATTGGCGTGTAATGACTCCGATTTACTCAAGTATCACTCTTGGGTTATCCATCGTTACACTTCTCCTATCGCCAAGTCAAATAATAAAGTTGTTTCCTGTTTATTACTTGTTGGCAGGACTCGCAATTGTTGTTGCGCTCATTACAATCCTTAAAAAGATTTATAGAAACATCTCTGGGAATCTTTTATTGCTGCTTTCCTTGATAGCAGCTGCCCACCATTTTGCTTGGGTAATCTATTGGAGAGAAGTAGGCGTAAGTGCTGTACATTACCCATTTGATTTGATTATTTCGATCGGTTGTTTTGCATCGATCTGGTTTAAAGATTATTTTACAATGCATGCAGAAACAGCAAAATTAGCATTGAAATTGCAAAAAATGAATGAACATAAGGACCAGTTCTTAGCGAATACGTCCCATGAATTTAAAAATCCGCTTCACGGCATCATTAATATGTCACAATCTGTATTAATGCGAGAAAGAGATCAATTAAAAAATAAAAGTGTTCATGAGCTTGAGACGATATTGACGGTCGGCCGGAGGATGTCCCTGTTATTAAATGATTTACTCGATGTGGAAAGCCTTCGGGAAGGTCATCCGCGTCTTCAAACAAAAACAATTGAGATCCAGCCTATCGTAACCGGAGTGATGGATATGCTGCATTTCCTCGTTGAGGTAAAGCCGGTTACGATTGTAAATGAAATCCCGAAAGACTTTCCGCCTGTCATCGCAGACGAAAACCGAGTCATTCAAATTATATACAACTTGCTTCATAATGCGATCAAGTATACGCATGAAGGAGAAATTCGCATTCAGGGCAAGGTACAAGATGATCGTGCATTTATTACCATTTTCGATACGGGAATAGGAATAGAAGAAAATTTTCTTCAGCACTTGTTCCATCCTTATGAGCAAGCGGCCAATACAGCAACTAACTCAGGTGGGCTTGGATTAGGGTTAAATATAAGCAAGCAGTTAGTTGAACTGCATGGCGGGAAGCTACAAGTCTCTTCGTCATTCGGAAAAGGGTCAGCGTTCACCTTTTCTTTAAAGTTGGCCCAACTAAACATCAATGAAGCTACAATCAATGCTCAGCATGACATATCGTCAGAAGCAGCTATGAGTCACTCGATGGAACATTCATTCCACCAGAAGGGTTCGGAAATCATGGCAATCGCTAACCAATCACCTTCCATCGAAAAACGTTCTATGAAACTGCCAATATTAATTGTCGATGATGATCCAATCAACTTACAAGTTCTTCAATCAATCTTGTCGGTTGACCAATATGAGGTTACCACGGTGACGAGCGGTAAGGAAGCGTTAGCGCATTTAAAGAAAAAGGAGTGGAACTTAGTTATCTCGGATGTCATGATGCCGAACATGTCCGGATATGAGCTGACTCAGATCATTCGAAAGCGCTACTCTCTGACAGAACTCCCGATTTTATTGCTTACCGCAAGAAGCGACCCAAAAGACATACAAACGGGTTTTTCAGCAGGGGCGAACGATTATGTGACAAAACCTGTTGACATGGTCGAATTAAGAGCCAGAGTGCAGGCACTCACAACGATTAAAAGAGTAATGCGTGAACAATTACAATTGGAGGCAGCTTGGCTGCAAGCACAAATCCAGCCCCACTTCTTATTCAACACATTAAATTCCATCATCGCTTTAAGTGAAATCGACTTAGAAAAGATGAATCATTTATTAGGGGAACTAAGCGAATTTTTAAGAAGCAAGTTTCAATATCAACATAAGGATGGACTGATACCGATCGAAGAGGAATTGAATCTTTCAAGATCCTATCTGAATATCGAACAAGTTCGTTTTGGGGACCGCTTGAAAGTCATTTGGGAGTTGGATGAATGCAAGGGCCTTAAAATTCCATTTCTAACAATCCAACCGTTAGTTGAGAATGCTGTTAGACACGGAGTGATGAAGCGTATCGACGGCGGGACAGTTGTTATTAAAGTGGTTGTCCAAGAAGGGAATGTGGAAGTTTCAGTTAAAGATGACGGAGTCGGAATGAATGAAGATCAAGTACAAAGTCTATTGGAAAGAAAAGAAGGAAGCCGATCAAGTATTGGATTGATTAATGCAAATCAGCGGTTGATGCGACATTTCGGTACAGGACTTCAAATTAAAAGCAAACCAAATCAAGGAACAACAGTATCCTTTGTAGTGAACATTTAATGTTGTGACGTTTATCGGAAACCACCTTTGAGTGAAGGGTGGTTTTCTTGTTACCTGCCGCATTTATGTATAACCACACTAATTCAATTACAAAATTGCATAAAGATTGCAAGAGGCGTTAGTATTTTCCTCTATACCTGTACATACGCAAAAATAGCAGGCATCCATTCATTTTCGAACCGATGCCTGCTATTTGTTTACTCATCCAATGTCAAAAGTGCAACGCATTCAACGTGTACAGTATGAGGGAAAAGGTCAACCGGCTGCACGTTTTGGAGTGTATAGCCGAACGGCAGCAATTCTGCGATATCCGTTGCGAATGTTTCCGGATTACAGGATACGTAGACAATCCGCTTCGGTTGCGCACGCCCAATTCGGCGCATCACTTTACCGCCAGCACCGCTGCGTGGCGGGTCAATGAGCAACAGATCTGCCAATCCCCAGCTCTCATGCACTTCATCAATTCCCCGACGCGCGTCCCGAGCTAAAAATGTTGTGTTACGCAAATCATTATCCAAGGCATTCCGTTTGGCGGATTCAATTGACGTTTCGACAATTTCAATCCCGGCCAATTCCTTCACTCGAGCCGCAAACGGTAAGGAGAATGTTCCGACACCGCAAAACAGGTCGATCATCTTTTCGTCTTCCTGCGGCTTACCCATTTTCAACGCCAAATCAACAAGCTTTTGTGCCTGGACCGGGTTCGTCTGGAAAAACGTATCGAACCATAGCCGGTAGCGATAACCACCCAATTCATCATAAATGAAATCACGTCCTGCCAAAACAAAAGTCTCTTCGGATTGTGTCCGGTCTGCCCAATCTGTATTCACAAGCCAAAGCAAGCTTTTCACATTCGTAAACTTCTTAGTAATTCTTCCAATCAAATCTGCAGCCGCAGCTTCCAATTCATCAGTAGGAGCTTCCGTTGCAAACAACGCAAGCATGATTTCGCCTGTCGCAAACGATTCCCGGACCATCAAATGGCGAAGAAGTCCTTCATGCGCATCTTTATCATACCCTTTGAGCCCATGATCCTTCGTCCAACTTCGCACTTCCATCGCCGCATCGACCATATTCCTGCCTGCAATCAAGCACGTTTCAAGTGGAATGATGTTTCGAAAATTCCCTTGCTCGTGCAGACCAAGCTCCCCTTCAGGAGAAAACGTAAATTCCATTTTATTTCTGTAATGCCATGGCTCGTCCATGCCGATCGTGTCTAAAACAAGGTCAGGATCTTGTCCAACGCTTCTCAACGCTTCTTTCACAAACTCCGTCTTATGCTTTAACTGTCCGCCGTAGCTCCAATGTTGCCACACACAGCCGCCGCAAAGTTCAAAATGCGGACAAGGCGCCTCCACCCGATCCGGATTCGCCGATATGACCTTTTCAGGCATTACTTTCCTTCTCTTTTTCTCGGGCTGATCCACGACAACTTGAACAGTTTCACCGGGCAGCGTCTGTGGAATGGTAAGCTTCAACTTTTTCGGATTGCCTAATTCATTCTCGCGCCATATAACCGCCTGTCCATTTCCTTTGCCATCCAAATGCCGAATGTCAGCAATCATAGTTTCTCCTATTTTAACGGTCAAGAGATCATTCCTCCTTCTCGACTTTCATCATCTATCGAACAGTCACTTTTCGCTACCTTCCTGCATCTTTATATGTGACGCAATACTCCATTATAGCGAAAGTTATCCCGAATCACCAGATGCGAAGCACGAAAATGTGCAGGTAATCAACTTATAAAACGGTGCATAACCGCATAAATTCCTCCAACCGTGCATAAGTCGTACCATCCACTCATAGATCTCATCAACCAGTTATGAAGCAGCACGCAAAATCATTAAGCCTTTCAACTACTCATAAGTCACCCTCGAAACTCATAATTCCCATCAACCAATCATAAGTCGCTCTCAAAACTCATAAAGCCACACAAACAATCACAAATTGTTACAGAAACTCATAATTCTCATCATTAACGCATAAACAGCCAACAAACTCATATTTTCCACCAACCACACATAAGCAAGACTTCAGAGTATAGCTCACAATTCCCTCAAATATCCGCATATTGACTCCTCAAAACAGTATGCAATGATTTCATCCAATGCAAATACACATGCATTCCAAATTTTTCACACACCGGGAGTTGAAGCAGCTGCAGCCTGGTCGGATTTAGCGCAATCAATCGCCACAACAAGCGCCACTAAGAGAGATTCCATTTCTTCATTCTCGATTTGCAACTCGTAGCTATCTCCCCAAGTAAACCACTTCTTGCTGACGGAACCGATAATTTCGCCATTTTGATACACTCCGAAATTCATATCCCACCAGTTCCCCCGTACTTCCATATCCACTGCATCAATCGTATAACGGGCCTTGAAAAAGGAAAATTGTTTGTTGATCATTACAGCTTCCCGGCCATTCACTTCTACAAAAAAAGTTGGTAAAAAGCTAAACGTTTTCTTCGTAATCAATCCAACTTCATGCCCCGAAGAATCCTTTATGGAAAACGTCTTCGGAATTTGCATGAAACTCCCTTCCACAAAGTATACTTCGTTCTCACGTTCGTCCTTCACCGAAAACTTCCCGCTCAAACTGAATACCTTTTGCTTAATATATAGCTGTCTCATGTAATCCCCTCCATATATTCACAAAGCCTATCAACCTATCACAGAACTATAATTGTCAACTTGGAAAAAAAGAGTTCCCCTTCATCATTTCACGTAATTGAACTCGGAATAAAAAAGATAAATCGGAGCATTCCGTTCTACTGTATGTACTCATTCGTTACTACATATACGGTTTCTTACGATCGAAAGTTTCAGAAGCTGTCGAAAAGACCTATCAGTCCGAGTCGGAACTAAGTTTTTGCTAGCTCCAGACAAAATCCTGATCAAATGTTTTACAAGTAT
Organism: Sporosarcina contaminans; assembly: GCF_042679045.1. Classification (NCBI taxonomy): domain Bacteria; kingdom Bacillati; phylum Bacillota; class Bacilli; order Caryophanales; family Caryophanaceae; genus Sporosarcina; species Sporosarcina contaminans. The sequence continues at coordinate 27,664 of NZ_JBHTLT010000120.1, forward strand.
AATCAATCTGCCTTTTATCAAAAATCCAGTTCCAATTATTCCATACGCATAAAATAAGAAAGAAGATTCGAATACCAGTAGCCATTCGGAAGAAATGGGGGGCGAAAATTTCACGATAAATGAGGGCGATCAAATGAAAAGAACGTTAGGGAAATGGGAGCAAAACATGAGTTTACAGCAGCATCCACATATCGCAAAACATATTCCAGAAACAAAATTATTCAATGAACACCATTTGGACGATCTATTGAGCCGTTGTCCATCCGTCTATGTAAAACATGATACGACTGGACAAGGCAGAGCAATCTTCAAAATCCGCAAAAATGCCGACGGAACCTATTATATAAACGGTTTTACAATTCAAGGGAAACCTATCCAAAAAACCGTTTTAAATGTGAATGTAATTCGGCAGCTCCTCCATCCATTTATTAAGTTAGGGAGAGAGAGCGGCCTTTACATTCTCCAGGAAGACATACAAAGCCACACTCAAAATGGACAGCCATTTTCGATTCGTGTTCACGTTCAACAACTGAAAAACGATTGGGTCATTGGAGGAATGTATGGAACGATTGCAAATGAAACTGTGACAGAAAGCGGGATTGTGAATCCTCATCGAGGCGCTCATGTAATGACCATTGCCGAAGTATTATCGCAAACAAAAAACAAAAGGAATCAAAAGAATACAATAAAGAGGATTGAAGAGATTGCGACTGCAGCAGCGAAAGTGATTTATTCTGTTTTGCCCAATCGGGAATACGGAATGGACTTCGGGCTCAATCAAAATGGAACACCTATTTTATTTGAAGTAAATACAACGCCAGGTATTAGCGGATTTGCGAAAATCGAGAATAAAGCACTTTGGAAACGAATTATTATGTTGCGCAAAATGCAAAGTACGTAAAATAAAGGCCAGGCACAGAAACAAGCTCTATTTAATCAGTGCCTGGTATTTTTACAATTCACTCCTATTACGAGAAATTTCTTTTTCATTCACAAAAAACTTAACAAATCACTTATAAACGCTTAGAATTAAGCGGTTAGGAGTGATGAGTCATTTATAATGAGAAAAAAGATTCTTTATTACATAATCCGACAGGGGCAACGCGTTTCGCATTGGCTATACTCTTAGGGCTGCTTGCCTTCTTAGGACCTTTGAATATCGATATGTATTTACCGAGTTTTCCCGGAATCGCAAGTGATTTACAGACGAGCGCCACACTCGTACAATCCAGTTTAACTGCCTGCTTGTTAGGTCTTGCGCTTGGCCAATTGGTAATCGGTCCGATTAGTGACGCACGGGGCAGGAGGAAGCCTTTGTTAATCGCTACTTTCCTTTTTGCAGCGGCTTCCACTCTATGTGCTTTATCGCCAAATATTTTCATATTAATTGCAGCACGTTTTTTACAAGGGTTTACTGCTTCGGCAGGAGTCGTTCTATCACGTGCAGTCGTGCGAGATGTATTTAGCGGCAAAGAACTTACGAAGTTTTTTGCACTTTTAATGGTGATCAATGCTGTTGCACCAATGATCGCCCCAATAGCTGGTGGAGCAATTCTATCTTTTGAATCCGCAAGTTGGAGAAGCATCTTTTACGCTCTATGTTTTATTGGACTATTCATCGTCATTATTGTTGGTTGGAAACTGAAGGAGACATTGCCGCAAGATATGCGGATTCCGAGTTCGATAGGTGCGTCGGTAAAGACGATGGGAAGTTTGATGACTGACCGTTCGTTTATCGGGTACGCTTTAGTTGTTGGTTTCATACATGGCGGCAGTTTTGCTTATGTGTCCGGAACGCCGTTTATTTACCAAGAGATTTACGGCGTATCACCTCAAACATTTAGTATATTATTTGGAATCAATGGAATCGCCATTATAACGGGCAGCTTTATTATTGGACGCTTTAGCGGTATTGTCTCGGAGAAAAGCTTACTGCAAGCTGCCGTCGTCATCTCTTTGACTGCAACATCCATACTGCTCATGATGACAATTATGAAAGGACCTTTAGCCACGCTTGTCATCTCCATTTTCATTTACATGATTACAATTGGTATGGTGATAACAAGCACCTTTACACTCGGGATGGCTAAGCAAGGGCATCGCGCAGGAAGTGCAAGTGCCGTCTTAGGCATGCTTCCACTATTGTTAGGATCGATCTTTACACCGCTCGCCGGCATTCGGGAAGCATCCGCTGTTCCGATGGGCATTATATTATTCACGACTTCCCTCATTGGCTTTACAGTGTTTTTCACATTCATTCGAAAAGACGAGAGAGAAGAATGAGCAGCACTATATACAAATCCCCCCTTGGCGTTTTTTTGCTCCCAAGGAGGGGATGGGTACTTCTTATTCAACAACATATTTCCTAAATCGTATATAACAGAAAACAATTACAAAGGTACCCGTGCAACTAATCTCCATGTACCACTTTTCGTCAATTGATCTACATCGATTTCAATATCGCTGCCTAAATAGATCGTCTCTCCTTCAATTGCAACGACCATCGCTTGAAGAACAGGGTCACTATTATTGTTTTGAAAAACATCGCCAATTTTCGGGATATAAGTTGGACGTGAATCAAGTTCTTGTTTTTTCAGTAGATCACTTGCTTCATGCGCGTCAGGCTGTTCTAAGTCAATAATTGTTGCGCCCTCTTCAAGACCTGGCACCATTACCCAATATTCACTATGTTTGATGCCATTTGATTTATTGCTAATTACGCCATATGCTTCGATCGAAGAGACAATTTCTATCGCATGAAGATGGTGATGATCCAAGGAGTCAGGTTTAGGATTTGTAATTAATATATAATCACCGACTTTCGCCTTTTCCTCTTTATGAAGCGTAAATCGCTTATAATTGAAGACAAAACTATCTAAATGCTTCGGTTTATACAATGTGATTTCTTTCGCAGTAACAAGTTGCTGCTCTAAATCCTCAAGGCGAATTAAGTGAACAGACTTCTTAAAAAATGGTTTTACAGAGTACACTTGATGCAGCTTATTGCGATAATAGACAAACTGTCCTTTTCTAACGTTTAGTAGATTCACGACAACCCCACCTTATGATTTTTTCGATTTTGTTGAAACTTATCATTCCAACGATTTAGCCATTCACTCTTTTTGCTGTATGATTTTATAAAAGGACACGACCATAAAAATAACAATTAGGGAGAGTGGCAACGCCGATATAATGAGCATATTTTGAAACCCTTTTATGCCGCCGGAGTACATGACAATGGCTGCCATTGCAGCTAATGCGATCCCCCAAACGATTTTGACAACATTTGAAGGATTCAATTGTCCCCCTGTACTGAACATGCCAAGTACAAATGTTGCAGAATCCGCAGAGGTTATAAAAAATATGGCAATGACAAACACCGTAATTAGCGACAGTACGGTGCCAAGAGGATAATGCTCATACATGCCAAATGTCACTGTTTCTGTAACTAAAGTAGACAGCTTTGCAAGCCCATTTTGCTCTAAGTATAATGCTGAGCCGCCAAAAACTGCAAAGAAAATGAAAGTTACAAGTGTCGGAGCAAGCAGCACACCCGCAACAAACTCTCTAATCGTACGGCCTTTTGAAACACGTGCGATGAACATCCCTACAAATGGTGCCCAAGAAATCCACCATGCCCAATAAAATATTGTCCAATCATTAATCCACTGGCGTTGTTCTCCATTCAACGGTTTCAGTTCAAAACTCATTTCGATGAAATTCCCAGCATATTTTCCGATCGATGTTGTAAACAGATTTAAAATGTACATAGATGGTCCGACGATAAACAACAGAGCTAGAAGAATAAATGCAACGACAATATTCGTCGTGCTTAAGTATTTTATACCCCTTCCAATACCCGACCATGCTGAAGCAATAAATAACACTGTCGCGATTGCTAAAATGATTAATTGAAACCAAAACGTTTTAGGTGCGTCAAACAAATACGTCAAGCCGCTATTAATTTGCGCTGATCCGAATCCTAATGTAGATGCGACACCAACGACCGTCGCAAAGATCGCAAGCGTATCTACGATGTGACCAACTGTGCCTCGCATAATTTTCTTGCCAAATAACGGCTCAAGCGTCGCACTAATCAACCCTGGCGCGCCAACTCGAAACTTAAAATAAGCGAGTATAAGTGCTACAATGCTATACAGCCCCCAGCCATGAAGACCCCAGTGAAACATTGCGTATTGAAGCGATTCTATAATCGCCTGATCAGATCCCGGCTCCCCGTTCGGCGAACTGATAAAAGCATGTGAAATTGTTTCGGCTGTTGTAAAAAACATCAGCCCGATGCCCATTCCCGCGCTGAACAACATGGCAAACCATGCAAGTAAACTAAATTCAGGCTTATCCTTTTCTTTTCCTAACTTCACCTTTCCAAAACGGGAAAACATCATATAGATGCAAAAACTAATCATCGCAACAATTACGAATATGTAAAACCATCCGAAATGATCATAAATAAATGTTGTTGCTGATACAGTCAGCTCGTTCAAATTTTCTGGAGCTAGAGCACCCCAAAGAACAATCGCTATACAAATAACGACTGCATACCAAAACACTCTTGTAATATGCAAAAAAATACCCCTTTCTGCTTTTTCCACTTCCAAAATCTAAAAGTGGTCATAGCTTTTAGATGGCCCATACCGACTCCAAAGCATGTGAAATGAGAATCGATTTGAGCGATCCACTTTGTTCATCATACGATATATTCATTTTTATTGGAATAAATACGCAATTATTCCAGAAAATAAAACTTAATGAATGCTTTTAAGCTGCTTGTACAGTTTGTATTCCTCCCTTACCTAAGGACATTCGCTAGAAGGCACACATGAAAAAATGAGCCGCCTATTCGATTATAAAAAATCGTTATAGACGGCTATTTGTCATGCATGATTAAATATGATTTTTAAATGAACCATCAAAGCATCCGAACAATATTTATTTTCATAATAGGTAGTGCTTTTCAATTGCTTATTTTTACGATGCTCTTTGTATAGGGATTTTATGTGTAATCAAATTTACCCCATTTGCCAATCAATTTACCCATTTGAACAAAGTGTTAAACCTTTTCACGATAATTGCTCGTTTACCGTAGATAGTAATAAAACATGCACGTAAGGCCATTCATCGTCTGAAATCGATCGTATCCAGTTGATAGTCTCCTCTATTTAGTAGACAGCTAACCGATTACTATGATGGGCACCGGGCTCGCTTCCCTGTAATTATTTATCTGTCTGTTTAAGCTCTTATCCAATCAGCTAAGTCGAAAAATCCGATCGTTTCGGTATAACATCAATATACGTAATTATTTTTACTTTAAAACGTAAATCATATTGACGATTTAAGTAATTTAAATTACTCTATAAAGTAATAAGGTTATTCTGAATTTACTTCAAAATAACGAAATCAATTGTTAGGGGGAATGAAATGTCTAACATTCATTATTTACAACCAGATTCAAACACACTTCATGGCTTTTTCAGCAAAGAACTACAACCAGCTCTAAACATCAACTCAGGGGATACTGTCATTTTTCAAACTTTGGACGCTGCATGGGGTCTAGAGAAACGCTCTGCTTTGGGAGAAGCAAGAAAAAAATTTACTGAATTTCATCCGGATCGCAAAACGAAGGAGTTCGGACACGCATTAGTTGGTCCCGTATTGATTCATCAAGCTAAGCCTGGACAGACATTGGAAATAAAGATAAATGAAATCATTACAGGTACGTGGGGATGGACATCTGCGGGAGGCTTCCCTAGTTATTGGAACGAAAAGTTGGGAATGGTTGAATCGAGTGAAGTTCTATTGGACTTTGAACTTGATGTAGAACAAATGGTAGGAAGAAGTCAATTTGGAAATTTTAAATATAGTGTTGAGCTGAAACCTTTTATGGGGATTATGGGAATGCCTCCTGAGGAAGAAGGAAAACATTCTACCATTCCTCCTCGGCCATCAGGTGGAAATATGGATTGTAAAGAATTACAAGCAGGAAGTACATTATTTTTACCGATCCCCGTTGAAGGTGGCCTTTTTTCAACAGGAGATGGTCATGCCGCGCAAGGGGATGGTGAAGTAAGCGGTCCTGCCCTTGAATGCCCGATGGAAAGGGTGAATTTAACCTTTACAGTAAGAGATGATCTTAAAATTAACATGCCCAGAGCTAAAACAAATACCGGTTGGCTAACGATGGGATTCCATGAAGATCTTGAAGAGGCTATGTGGCTTGCTTTACGTGAAATGATCGATTTACTGTCATCGCACTATGACATCTCAAGGACAGAAGCCTATGCATACGCTACGATGGTTGTCGATTTGCGAATCACTCAAATCGTTAATTGTGTTAAAGGAGTCCACGCATTTCTTCCTTTTCATGCCTTAAGGTGACGGAAGATTCAATCAGTAAACAAACAATTGAAAGGTGGAATGGCTATAATGTACAAAGATTGTTGGGTTGATAATAAGGGGATTCACATACATTTTATTGAAGCCAATGCGGATAAAAAAGAAGAGGCTCCTTTAGTCATTATTCCGGGGCTTTCAGAATCAGCAGAAGATTATATAGCTATCATCGAAAAACTCTCCCCGAGACATTGTATTATTATCACGCTTAGGGGCCGCGGCAAAAGCGATACTCCGGAAACTGGATATACACTGTATGATCATGTTAGCGATATTGACGCTGTTGTTCAACACCTTAAGTTAAGAAACTTTTTCTTGTTCGGCTACTCTAGAAGCGTTTCATACGTACTACAATATGCACTCAATAACAAAACCATAATCAAAGGGTTAATCATTGGTGACTACCCGGCGATTCACACACAACTCCCACAAGGGTGGGTTGAATTTTTTTCCTCCTTACCGCCTTGGAGAGGAAAACCACTGTCCGAAAGAATGAGTATGACGGCATTGCAGAATATCCAGAAAGAATCTTCACAAGTACTCTTTTGGGATGATTTATCATCAATCGAATGTCCAGTTCTTATTATCCGCGCTGGGAAACAAGGTGCAGCGTTGTCAGTAGAAGCAGCGGAACAATATACAGAGAAAATGCCCCAAGCCAACATAGTTGTTTTTGACGAATCGGATCATAATCTATTTGAACCTCATATTGATCCATTGATTCAAACGATGGAAACGTTTATGGATAAATGCCCCGCAGGAAAATAGGGAGTTATCGCTCCTCATAAAAAGGAAATGAAAAGAATCCATCCTTTGAGAGCTTACCGCTTAAGGGATGGATTCTTTTTGTGTCTGTTTATTTTTTCAAAGAATGTTTCTTCCCTTTCACATCAGTGATTTCGACAGTTTTATCCGTCAGTTTCATATCCTTCGCTTGAATAGTGGATAGTTTTTTCGTTTTCCCGTCCAGCAAGTTGTATGCAAACACACCTTTTTTATTGAAATAAAACATCGTAGTAGGATCAAATTTGACAGACTTGTTATTTTGCGTAATGTTTGTTGAAAATCTTGTAGATCCATCAAGTCGCTCAAAAATGACGCGAGCGTCGAATTCCATCACTTTTACTGGTTTCATTGTATTTGGACTGTCATGGTAAAGAAAGAGTGTCTGGTCCACATTTACAGATTCATCAAAGATCGGATTGTAATCGAAGTACCGTAAGTTTTTCTCTACCGTGTAATAATAGTCATGGCCGTAAACGTTGAAATTCCGCATACTCATTGCATGGTTTGCATCAATTGCAATGTCCATATACCTCGTATTATTTATTGCACCATGCTTATTCGTTTGAAATACACCATACATGTATGGATAATCAGCCACTTGAGATACAGCGGCCCAGTATGGAACGTAAATCATGTTGTTTTGGAGGATGATCGGAAACCCTGTTTCCAAGTGAACCTCAAACACCCCATCCTGTGTCGGAAAATCGCGTTCCGTTAGCAGTACTGTTTCCTCTTTCGTCTTTTTATTAATCTTCACAAGCTTTTGGCCTTTGACCGTATACATAAAGCCATCCTCTTCCACGACAATTCCCTTCTGACTAACATAGGAGATCGGTTCCGGCAACTTCATTTTGTCATCGATTGCACGCGCAAGGAAAGAAGAGAACTGGGCCCGTGTCACGGGATTTCCCGGTTTGAATGTTCCGTCTTGGTAGCCACCCGCAATCCGATTTAGTGCCGCACTATTAATATCACCAAATGCCCAATGAGCTGTCGAGACATCCCTGAACATCGGTTTCTGTTCCAATGGAAGGTCAAATGCCCGACGTAAAATCGCGGCCATTTGGGCCCGCGTCGTCTGCTCTGCTGGTCGCATAAAGCCGTTTTCCCCCCGCAGGATTCCCTTTTCATTTATAGTTGCAAGCGTTAAATAGTGCGAGGACTGTTTCGACACATCCTTGAATGTAACAGAAGGGTTACGTAGCAATGGAATATCCAACGCCTTTAGGAGCATAGCGGAAGCTTGTGCCCTAGTAATTGGTTCATTCGGTCGGAATGTGCCATCTGGATAGCCTCCAATAATTCCCTTTTTGTACAGGAACATTACATCCCACGATGCGCCATTCCCTTTTTGCAAATCTTTGAACGGAATTGGATCGTTGTACGGCGGGTACTCCGTCTCTGCTTCTACAATCGGTGTTAATGAAAACAAAAGGAATAATGTTACCAATGAAATGAAGAATCTTTTCAATTTCATCCACCTCTTTTTTAAATTTTGTAAGTCATTGTGCATAGTTTATTTGCGACAATTTACTACAAATAACTAAACACGGTCAAATCAATAGAAGGTTGATTTCACTATTTTATCTTAAACTGTTCCTATAATTGCAGTGCATCTTCTGAATAGTCTTTTGCAAAAACTATGAAGGTCGGCCCGTCCTTTATAATAAGCGGTTGGTTGACGACTTCTTTTGGACAGCTGCCGACCTAAGGTTCATGAATGACTACGGGGGTCCCATCCCCCTCATTCAAATCATGCTATTCTTGAATAATCCATCGACTGGAGCTTGCATCCCACATCATCGTAAACACTTGCTCCGCTACTCCTTCTCTCCCATATTGATAGCGAATTTGTACCTCATTTTCGGAAATAGAAACTTCCTTTCGATAAGATGCTTCTAAAAACAACTCACCTAACCGACTAATTTGCGTAAATATAGGAGTTTCCGGAAAGTCTCCAAAACCAAAAAGGTCGTCATATAAATACAAATCAAAATATTGCTCTGGTGTATAATTGCCAGTAAGCTGTCCAGATAAATAATCGAAATAAATCGATTCGGTACGTTCTTCTGTCGCTACCCCTACAACTTGTCCGTAAATTTTATGGACAGGAGTTATCGTTGCCCCCTGAACAGTTTCATTTGCCGGAAAGTGGTTCAATAATAAATATTCCCGTGCATTTAACAACTGGTCGTAACCACCTACGATCGTAACCTCCTGTTTCTCATAAAGATCCATTAGTTCTGATTGCAACGGTTTGCCATTGATCGTAAGCTCCCCATTTTTTAGCACGACCCGATCTCCCGGTACCGCGATTACTTCATAATAGGTATCCATGTAGGTCGGCAAATGGCTTGTCGTATTCGTCATCGTACGTACAATATCGCCAGCCTTATACACAACCTCGTCAAATAAATTCTCTTTGCGCTCAACGACCGTATGAAAAGTGTCAGAGCTCCCTTCCACCGAAAACTTTTCTACATCGATGTAATACAAACCGTCGACTTGATCAAAGTGCGGAAGTGCCAATAGTTCCTCATAGTTAATGGCTGACAATTGTTTCTTCTTATGCAGCGCCGAAATTTGTGCCAAATCATCTAATGGATCATACGGTACGCCGGGACCTTTATCTGAGGAAAGATAATTCATTGGATCAATTGTCAAAATAAGAAATAGTGCTACTAATGGGATCGCCGCTGAGACGAGTAGCGCTTGCAAAGAAAACCTTTTCGTCGGAGTCTCCAAACGCTCATGCACACGCTGCTTGATCCGCCTTTCCTGCTTTGATGTATCGCCCATCATTTGATCTAACTTACTTTTGAAGTCATTCAATTGCTCACTACCTCCCCGTCGTCTTCCTCAAAAAACTCCTTTAACTGCTGCTTGGCCCTACGCAGCCTTGTTTTAACGGTGTTTTCGTTCAGCTGTAAGTAATTTGCAATCTCTGCGATGGATTGCTCGTCGTAGTAAAACAAAATTAAAGGTTCGCGATATTTTAATGGAAGCTGGAAAAGATTTTTTTCAAGCGAGGCTAACCGCTCTTGCTCCAATACAACCTCGTCTGCTCCTTTATCCGATACAAAAATGGTATCGAATAGCACATCTTTTTTATGCTTCCATGAGCGCAAATAATCTTTTGCACGATTTGCTGTCATTTTCGTTAAATAAGTTTTTAACGAGGCCTCGTTGCGGAACTGGTCGCTTTTCTGAAAATACGTAACGAATACTTCTTGTACAACATCCTCTGCAGTTGACCAATTTTTTACATATAAATAAGCGATGCGCACTAAATAACTCGAATGCTCATCAATGATTTGATCAATAGTACTCATTTACGAACCCTCGCCCTCCTTCACTGCCCTGTAATATCCCCTTCCACATACGCGACAAATTGCTCAAACGACTTTTTCTCTGTTACACCGAATCGACAAACTTCATAATTGGATGTCTTCATATTTGCATAACCCTCGGTCGTCGTAAAGCCGATCAATAGACCCGCCTCTTTTGCCGCTCGGATGAAATCATCATTATAATGTCCAAATGGATAAGCTAATGATATAGCGGCAGGCACTTGCGCAATATTTTGCTGTAAATCCGATAATATCTCTTCTTTTGATTGTTGTAATGCAACGCCTTTACCCGTCTCATTTAGGGAATGCAAATCATTCGTATGTGCTTCAAACTGGAATACATCCGATAGTTCCTTGATATCAGCAGCGGTAAAAAACTGCAATGGACCTTCCGCATCAAACAACTGCTCTCCCTCTGCCCGAACTGTTCGCGAGGAAATAATATGCTGAAGCGCAGTGAACCCATATTGCTTTAATATCGGGTAAGCAAATTCCTTCGATGATAATAATCCATCATCGAACGTAATGAGAACCGCTTTGTTTGATAAAACAAGGCGCCCTTCCAAGTAATCATAAAGCTGTTGAGCAGTCAGCGTCTCAAAATGATGATCTGCCAAATACTCCATTTGCCGCTCAAACGATTCCAATGAGACGGTACTAATCATCGTTGTCATCAACTCAATCGGCAAAACTTGATGATACACAAGCACCGGCAGCCCCGCATCCATTCCAACCGACTGTTTATGAATATACCCCGGTCGCTCTCCTATCTTAAGGATATACCAATCTCCTTCCTCTCGCACAATCGGATAACGATAACCTTCTTCCAACATCATGATTATGCCGCTTTCCAAATCAGCCTCCTCGTAAACGGCTGTTTTTTGAATCGCTTGAATTGCAGCCAACCGCTCCGTATGTCCAACTGCCAAGAGTCTCTTTTTCTCTACTGTCCCATACCCTTTACGGAGAAAAACGGACATACTTCCAAGCCGCAGCTCATAATACACCTCATCCTCACCTATAATCGCAACCGGCTGATTCGCTTCCAACTCGCCTATCTGTGTCAAAGCTGCCCCCTTCATATAAATCGGCTGCCGCTCCTGCAACGTCAGAACCCGGTCGAATTCCCTTTTCGTAATAAAACGATCTTGATCTTGCGCAAAAACGATTTCTTGCGATTCTGCTAATAACCACATCGCACTGATCCATATAACGACAAGTAAGCATACAATGATCGGCACGTTTCTATAAATCTTCCTCATTCATGTACCCTCCACAATCATATAAGCAACGTACAGACGGAGATTTACAGAAAAAGTTTCATAGGTTTTAAAAGAATTTTAAAAGATGGATATATTAGTCCACAGATACAGATGAGGTGAAAAGTAAAACTATGTCGATTTATCTCATAAAATAGAGATTGAGCTTTACTTCCCGGGAAATAAAAACAAGCTTCGAGATTATTAAAACTTCCTAATCGACAATTAAGTGCTCCAAGCTGTATATGCATAGGAACAGACATACCCGTTAATGACAAGCTCATTATATGATCTATTACATGTGTAAATAGCTTCAAAAACGTAAATATCCTTTTCATTTTCACGAAACAACTTAGAAAGCGCATAAAACTCATCACCTATATCCATTACTATTACACCATTCGGAAATCATATTAAAAATCATCAACATCAAAAGAGCAAACTTCAACCACATGGATTTCATACGGTCATCTATATAACTATGAAAATGGCTATTTTGCATCTGTTCATTCGCAACTCTTTTCGATAAGATGTGTTCAACTTTTGTCAACGCCTCTCCGCTCCTTATGCTCACTCGGGAAAACCGCCCTCGCTCCAAGACATTGACAAACGCCACGCATTTTCTCCTATTGTTATTTCATTTTCAACCTACAAAAAATAAAAAAGGGGCTGTCCAGAAAGTCAGTGAAAACTGATTTTCTGTGATAGTCCCTTTCTGGTTGGAGAATAAATGGGGAACCCCTGACAACCGTCGC
>NZ_JBHTLT010000121.1:0-40942 GCF_042679045.1 Sporosarcina contaminans
CCTGGAACGGAAAGCGACGGTTGTCAGGGGTTCCCCATTTATTCTCCAACCAGAAAGGGACTATCACAGAAAATCAGTTTTCACTGACTTTCTGGACAGCCCCTTAGTTTTTAGGCTACATATTTTTTAATCAACTCAACAAAAGCATCGACAAAGGATTGTAAAAATTGCACTGTATTGTCGTCGTTAATTTTTCCACTGTCATCTAAGAGATTTCCAACATTACCGATATACGCCTCAGGCTGCTGCAATACTGGCATATTGAGGAATACAAGGGATTGGCGTAAATGGTGGTTCGCACCAAAGGCACTTAATTTACCGGGAGATTGACTAATGATCGCCGCAGGCTTGCCGTCCCAAACACTTTGTCCATAAGGACGAGAACCTACATCCAATGCATTTTTCAGGACGGCCGGAACGGATCGATTGTATTCGGGCGTAACAAATAAGATCGCATCAAGTTGCTTAGCCGCGTCCCTAAAACTGCTGTATTCTGAAGGGGCATCATTTGTATCATCGAAATCTTGGTTATACAAAGGCAAATTTCCGATTTGGACAAATTCTGTTTCAAACCCATTAGGAAATAAGGTAGCGACATTTTTAGCAATTTTTTTGGAAAAGGAATCCTTTCTTAAAGATCCTACGATTATACCGACTTTAACCATCTACCATCACCTGTCCTTTTTAAAATGAATTTTAAATAGTATTTTAAATGAAAAAAATACCGTTTACAAACAAAACATCTTGAATTGAAGATACTTAATGAGCTTCTTGAATTGTATTATGCTAAAATTGGTAGGAATTATACTACGTAGATGTCCTATAAACAGGAGGAGTTATTCGTGGAGATTGGAATTACAACATTCGTTGAGACAACACCTGACGTGGAAACGGGAAAAGTAGTAAGCCATGCTGAACGAATTCGAGAAGTTGTTGAAGAGATCGTTTTAGCAGATCAAATCGGTTTAGATGTATTCGGAGTTGGCGAACATCATCGTGCAGATTACGCCTGTTCATCGCCGGCGGTTTTGCTTGCCGCTGCAGCAGCACGGACAAAACAAATTAAATTGACTAGTGCTGTATCTGTGTTGTCTTCAGATGATCCCGTACGGTTATATGAACAATTTTCAACAGTTGACGCCATATCAAACGGACGGGCAGAAATTATGGCGGGCAGAGGATCATTCATCGAATCATTTCCTTTATTCGGTTATGACTTACAAGATTATGATGAATTATTTGATGAGAAGCTGCAGTTATTGCTTGAAATAAATGAATCTGAAAAAGTGACGTGGAATGGGAAGCACCGGCCGTCCATTCCGAATTTAGGCGTCTATCCTCGGGCCGAACACGGCAAATTGCCAATTTGGATTGCGAGCGGCGGTACACCTCAATCAGCTGTACGCGCAGGAGTTTTAGGCTTGCCGCTTGTGTTAGCGATCATTGGCGGAAGCCCATTACAATTTGCTCCTATTGTTGATATATATAAGAGGGCAGCAGAGCAAGCGGGCCATGATGTTTCTAAACTGAAAGTCGCTTCTCATTCCCATGGATTTGTTGGTGAAACGACTGCCGAAGCGAAAGATAAATTTTATCCATCGACTGCAAAAGCAATGAATGTGTTAGGAAGAGAGCGCGGCTGGGGCCCGTATACACGTGGAACATTTGACGCTGCGAGCAGTTTGGAAGGTGCTCTGTATGTAGGAGATGCAGAAACGGTTGCGGAAAAAATACTATTCCTTCGCAAAAACGTTGGAGTAGAACGCTTCATGCTCCACGTACCAGTCGGTTCGATGCCTCATGATGATGTGATGCGGGCGATTGAACTTTTAGGAACAAAAGTGGCACCGATTGTTCGAAGGGAAGTAGAGCGTTGGGAGCGAGAGAACAAAGAGTAAGTTGTTGCAGGAAAGCTGCGGAAATTAATTAAAATATTTGGGCGGATTTATCCCCCATACGAAAAATGGGTCGCCCGGTACTGTAAATTGACTTGAAATATTGGGTTTGTATAATGAGCTTCACTTTGAAGGAGAGGAGGATTGAAAATGCATTCCTTCAGAATCCGTTGCATAGCTTTGAACAAGTAATTGAATACGTTCAAAGGCTCTGTACTGCAGAAACGGGATAGGTCTGTCTTTTTCAATAGTTTTCTCGACGATTCTTCATGCTGCATGGGAAAAGCGGAACTTCTGCTTTTCTTTTTTTATGCTCATATGGGAAAAACCGATCAATAGCTGCCTCCCTTTATTCGCGATAACAGTTCTGTCGGAAGATGAGGGCTTTTTTAATAAAAGATGCTGTGACTGTATTTGAATGTCCATTCAAAGAGTCGCCTTAATTAATTTTGATAACTTCGGAATTGGGGTAACCCTTTTCCGCCATAATGGAGTTGATTTTTTCTTCTAATGTTTCAGAGTTAATAGCGGATTCATCAATTGTTTGACTTGCTTTTTCAAGGTTAACTTGCGCGGAGCTTTCCGTGTCTTTATCATGATTAGAACAACCAAAAAGAAGTATAGGTTAAAAGCAATCTCCTCATTTTATTGATTCCTCCTTCTAATTCCTTTCATAATTATAAGAGTTCAGTTATTGGGGAGACTCACTATTTTGTGTTTTTGATGGGCGTAAGTGTCGAATTAATAGGTTTAGCGTTGTTGTATCATTTTATGCGTGTTTTCGACGTAAGTAGGAATGTTTTAGTAGACAAGACTTATTTTCTTTTTCAAATCCTTCATTCCTCTAAATGAAACTTCACAGACAGCGCCATTTGTCATTTGCACGAATCGCTCTTTTTTATCGAACTCTATGACATGTTGGAGATTGATAAGATAGCTTTTATGGCAACGATAAAAGGAAGCATCCAATTGTTCATATTCTGAAAGTTTTCCATAAAATTCATAAATGCCGTTCTTCTCATACAGAGTAAGTTTATGAGGTGTTGAAGATGTTTCAATATAAAAAACATCATCAATTGCAATGTTTTTAATGCGTTCACCAATTTGGATTTGAATCATAGCTGCTTGTTCTGATTGACCGATCTGTTTGTATTTCGAAAAGGCGGCTTGCAGAGCGTCCCTCAATTGTGAGGAAATTTGCTCTCGTGTATCTTTTACAATGAAATCGAGCGCAGCTAATTTATAGGTGAAGGTCAACTTGAGTCGGTCCGCGTGTGTCGTTATAAAAATGATCGTAGATAGCGGATCGTTTTTACGGATTTCCATCGCCAATTCCATACCGTCCATATCATCATTCAATTCAATATCCAATATATAGCAATCTGCCTTATGTTGTTTCAAATACTTCAACACTTCGTCAGGTTTTTTTGCGCATAGGACAACTTCGATACTCGGTTCATGAAACATGGCGTAGTTATTGATCTCTGTAAACAATGCTTGATTTTGAAGAGAATCGTCTTCACAAATGACAACTTTCATTTTAACGCACCTCCTCAATGATCACTTCATGAACAAACCAATGATTTTCAATGTATGTATTAAGTGAGACGTTTGGATAGTTAGATAAAATAGCTTTTACATTGGATAACCCCAATCCTCGTTCGTTTCCTTTCGTTGAATAATGTTCCTGAAATAAACGACTGATCACTAAGTTATCTTCCATGATGCGATTTTCAAAGACGATAATGATTTCAGTATTCCTTGAAATGAATGCGATATTGATTTGTGGATCATTCATCATGGCACTAACTTCTATGGCATTATCTAAGAATATCCCTATAACTCGTGTCAAATCGATTATATCAATTGCTATCGTATCGATTGTATCAGGAATTTCTATATTTACGGGCACTGAAGCTTCATCCGCCGAAAGCAATTTTGTAGCGAGCAGTCCTTTTAGTTCAATTAGCTTTAGCCGGTCAAGTTGGTTGAACATCTGGTTTTTGTGAAGCGTGCGTTCTTCCACCTTTACAATATGTTCATTGAAATACGTTTGCAATCCTTTCAAATCCTCATTTTCAATGTAGCCGCGCAAAGAAATAAGGATATTGGCATAATCATGCCGGAAAGACTGCATATCACGGTTCACTTGCTCCAACGCATGCATATAGTGTGTGAATTGCTGATGCTCCATCATTTTTCTATGGATTTGATTTTCCTTCAGTATCGTACGCAAAACAATTCCGGTAAGTCCTACCATTACTAAAAAATAAAACAGTAGCAACAGTAAATTGAGTCCGGATAGGTCAACGTCACCTATTTCGGAAGGGATGAAAACAAGTGCATAAAAAACGAAAAAGGTAATACCTACAATGAATAACAATACGATTTTTGATACAGAGGAAAGCTGCACATCCTTTTGATAGCGGGTAATGATTCTTTTATAGATGACGATAAACAAAGTAAACTGAATAAAAATTATTAAAATATATTGGACTACAAGCAAAAGAGTAGCTCTATAAAGGGATGAATGGAAAAAATCAAGGACTAATAATGCTGTGTACTCGGTTAAAATACTCCCGATATGAATGACAAAGAGATGGTGAAAAACAAGATAATCCTTGGAAAATAAATAGAAAAGAACGCCGGCCAATAAAATACTTAAACTCATGGAAATCCAAATGGAATCTTGATAATAGATAGCGAAAAAAGAAATGATTGTGTTGGATATCAAGCTGAGTAAAAAGCGCTTTACTGTTATTTTTAACGATAAAATATAAAATAATGACCCGTAAACAATTATGAAATTAAATAAACTAAAGACTATAAACGTCATCATAGATACTTCCTTTTTCCAATGTCATTGCATTCCAATTAGACGGTTAGGATTGTTTTTTAGACGTTGAAGAGAAACAAAGCTTACATCACCTCAACTCTATGTATAATGGGCTATTGATGTAAACAACTACCTTAGAGACTTATGGAAACTGGAGGTTTATTGAATGAATTCTGAAAGTATGATTGAACTGAGCAGTCAATCATTATTCGTCTCGTTTATCGTATTGCTGCTTGCAATATTGCCGATCGGTATGGCGGTAAAGTCGAAGAGGGTTTGGACAAGCCGAATCGGGATCGGTGTAACCCATTTGGCATTTCTCATGCAGCTTCTTTATTTTTTCGTAAGATGGGCAGCGATCGGGCATGCCCCTGTTAGCAATATGTACGAGTTCATGACCTTTTTTGGCATTATGCTTATTGGAAGCACATTACTCATCTTTCATCTCTATAAACAAATTGTAGTATTGTTATTTTCAATTCCAATTTCTCTCATCATTATAGGGTATGGGTCAGTTTTTACAAGTGAAGCTTCACCGCTTATTCCTGCGCTGCAAAGCAATTGGCTTTCCGTACATGTCATTACTGTTGCAATCTCAAGTGCGATTCTTTCAATAGCGTTCGTTACAAGCATTATTTATTTAGTAAGTGCGATGGATGTGGATAAAAAAACGCGCGGTGCACGGGGATTGGAATTCGTCATGTATTGCCTCGTAATCGTCGTTGGTTTTATTATGAGCTCCATCATTTTTTCATTTACATACGATGAAAAGATAATTGAGTTCGAAAATAAAGGAGGGACAGTTGAGAGAGCAATTTACAAAATGCCTGCTCTCTTTGTGAATGACGGAGCAAAGTTAGCTCATGAGCAAACAAGCTTTGGATGGATCGAGCTGACGAATTCGATCGATGCACAGAAGCTAAACACGATCTTCTGGGCATTTTTATTCGGTTCAGTCATTTATTTGGTAGTACGTATCGCAGCACGTAAAAACATAAGCCAGCTCATAAAGCCGCTCACACAAAAAGTAAACCCTTTAGTAATGGATGAAATAACGTACCGTGCCGTTGTAATCGGCTTTCCGCTATTTTCATTGGGCGGATTATTGTTTGCAATGATTTGGGCGCATCTCGCATGGGGGAGGTTTTGGGGATGGGACCCGAAAGAAGTATGGGCTTTAATTACATGGCTATTTTACGCGGGTCTTTTGCATTTGCGAACGACAAAGGGCTGGGAAGGCAACCGGACAGCATGGATGGCGATTATCGGGTTTGGCCTGATCGTCTTTAACCAAGTATTCGTCAATTTAGTTATCGCAGGATTGCATTCCTATGCGTAAATAAAAAAAGTCCCCATTCGGGAACTAAATAACTGCGATCTATGCTCTTACTAATTGTTCAATGTATTCGTATAGTCAATTGCATTTCTTGCATGTCTTGCATTCAGTTTTGTTAGCACCACATTTTTTGCATTTTGCCACCCGATCACTCCTTTGCATGGATATATTCAACTTTATTCAGCAGACGTTTGAGATATGCACAATGAAGCTTGGTTAATTGATCATCTTATTCAATGACAATAAAACGTTTGCTATGTGGCTAATTAAGGGAATGAAGCATAGCCTAAAATATGTTAAACTTATAAAGCCGTCCATTTTGAAAATGACTGGATAAATGTGATTTGGCGTAATCGGCAATTTGGCTCCAAAGCATGCCGAGGAGTGATTGATAAAAGGAAGTGTTTTTGTTGGTTGGACGTAATGATCCCTGCCCATGCGGCAGTGGTAAAAAGTATAAAAAGTGCTGCGCTAGTAAACAGGCAGTAACAGTTGAGACGGTGCAAATGGAAGAATTGGAACGGGTTTTACAAAATTTTTATGATGAATATCCTACGCGAAAAGACATTTATGAATACATAGAGGCTGCAAACGAATGGAAACAAGAGTTGGGCCAAGCTCTTATGGAAGAAATGATCGAAGCGATCGCCTTGGATGAATTCTTTTTCCATAAACGACCCGATATTTGGGAAGACTATTTGAAGAAGCAGAAGAAAAAGATTGTACGGCCTTCTGTATTGCAAGTATTGGACCGTTGGCAAAGTCCTCGTATGTTCATTGGACAAGTAGAAGCGGTAGAAGATGAGTATATGACGGTGAGCAATATTTTTGAGAACGAATCCATTAAGCTTCGCAGAGAGAGCGACAAGCCGATTCCTGACGGCATACACCTTTTCAGCTTCATTTTGCCTGACAATCGTTTAAAAGAAGATCATTATTTAGCAGTATCGACACTCATTTTCTTCCCCGTTGACCATTCAGCGCAAATTAACGCATTTGCTAATAAGTTTTCAGCCCAAAACGATAAGTCGGCTGCCGATTTCTTGAAAGAGAATACGTTAGAGTTTTGGCGTATGTTAGTATCGGATGGCTACGCAGGAGAAGAGTTTAGTAACTTTGAAGCAGGTGTTTTACAGCATGTCGTGAAGTTTTTGGAACAGCATGATCGGAAATCTGAGAAATTCATTGAAATGCTTGAAGATTACTTAGTCGAACAGCAGCCGAATGCAAGAAAAGAAGTAGCCATAGCTGCTGGTGCAATCCGTTTTGGACAGGAGCAAACTTTCTTCGAGCCACTCTCCATGACACTAAAGGAGATTGCCGAATGGTTTGGCGTGTCCCCTTCTTCCATGAACAAATATTATAAAGAGCTTTCTGAGTATCAAATGGAGAAAATTATATAAAATGATGACAAGCCGGAAACGAGTGGAAAACATAGTTTCCGGCTTTTTTAGGTGAATAAAAGGTCAATTCTTTCACGATCATAATCTAATATCCAATCATTGTATTTTTCATAGAGCTCTCGCAAATCTTCGATATTTACAGCAATAATGTCACAACCTCGATCATCGTATAAATGGTAGATCATTTTTTTTCGGTACATTGACGAAGAAAATATCACAGCCATCCTTGATATTGTTTTTTAAGATTCGTCTAGGGTGCGCAAAATCATTATGGCTAATCGCCAATAAAAGATCAGCATAAGCGATCCCCTGTTTCGAGCATGCCAATACAAATTGATGGGTCACCATTGTGTCATAATCATCCTCATCGGCATCCCATATGAGGCTTGGCAAAACGCTATGCGTTAATTGCATCCGTCTGTTTTTGTCTTTCACATATTTGCGATAAATATTGGCTGGCCGTTTTTGTAAAAAATGATTCGCTTTTTCACAGTGGATATTGCTGACGAATAATAGTTCATCCTCATCCTCAAAAACAGTATCAAATAACGTCCTGCTTCTCTCTTGAATTTGCTTCATATTTTGTTTGTCTTCATGTTCGGAGCCGGGCTTTGCGATCTCAAATCGAATGCTATAATGCCATGAATAGAAGAGTGGGGGCTTTAAGAGAAGGTTGTCGAAATATTTATACAAGAAATCGTTTAATGTTTCATTCAATAGACACGCCTGCCTTTCATAACTATTTTGCATGTCATTCGTTCGAAAGGCAAATGGGTAATAAAAGTTATTAAAAGAATAGTGGATATACGTTTTATAGTTTCAATCATTCAGATAAAGTGGTAAGCTTTTATTGGATACTAATTTCATAACTTTTTGACCATTAGGGGAATCCTTTTAAAGGACTGAGAGAAGAGTTGAACTCTGATACCCTTATTACCTGAACAGGTTCGAACCTGCGTAGGGAAGTGGTGTCTTTTTTGCTATGCATTTTCATGCTAATTATAAGGCCGCTTCCTTACATAGGGAGTGGTCTTTTTAGTTAATTGGGGGGATGGTAATGGATTTAATTGCTGTGACGAACAGCCGAATGGACAATTCGGAGCTTCTGGACATTCTGCTTCGAATAGAGGCGTCTATTGACGCGGTAATTTTGAGGGAAACGTTAAAGACGGATGCAGAGGTTCTTAGTCTAATAAGGCTTTTGCAAACAGCTAATTTTGATGAAGAAAAAATAATCGTTCATGGTCGCGCTGATATTGCGCTGCTTACAGGAATACGGCGTGTACAACTTCCGGGACATGCGCTGCCTGTTGACAAGCTGCGACAGCATTTTCCTATGTTATCGTTTGGGCGATCCGTCCATTCCATTGCAGAAGCCCAAATGGCATATAAAGCAGGAGCTGATTGGCTACTTTATGGGCATGTGTTCGAAACTGCATCTAAAAATGGCCTGCCCCCTCGAGGAAGTGAGGAGCTTTTCAAGCTTTGCCAATCAATCCCTTTGCCAATCTATGCAATCGGTGGCATCCTTCCTGAGCATGTGAACTTACTCCAAAGTGGTGGTGTTTCGGGCGTCGCACTTATGTCTGCTATTTTCACAAGCAGTTCTCCAGAACTAGCTCTATCCAATTACAAGGTTGCAATGAAATTAGATTGAATCATTCTATACAAAGAGGAGGAGTGCAAATGCAAAAAATCATCGAATTGAATGGCAAAAGATATGAAGTGCCACTAAAAATTGAGACGATGCAGCAATTGCTCGAACACTTGAAGGTGTCCGAACGTATTGCTGTCATCGAGGTAAACAATAGCATTTTGTCAAAGATAGAATACTGCAAACCTATTAATGACCGAGACAAGATTGAAATTGTTCATTTTGTAGGAGGAGGCTAAAAAATGTTAACGATCGGAAATAAGACATTTCAATCCAGATTATTGTTAGGGACAGGAAAGTATCCTTCCTATGAAACACAAAAGGAAGCTGTTCGTGTGTCCGAAACAGAAATTCTGACATTTGCAGTAAGACGTATGAATATTTTTGAGAATTCACAACCAAATTTATTGGAACAGCTTGACCTGACGAAATACACATTGCTGCCGAACACTGCAGGGGCTAAAACTGCCGAGGAAGCTCTTCGAATTGCGAAATTAGCAAAGGCATCCGGACTCTGCGATATGGTGAAAGTGGAAATCATCGGCTGCGACCGGTCGTTGCTACCGGACCCTATTGAAACGCTGCGCGCCTCAGAAATGCTGATGGCTGAAGGTTTTATTGTCTTGCCATATACATCGGATGACGTTGTACTTGCCCGGAAATTATGCGAGTTAGGTGTTCATGCAATCATGCCGGGCGCATCTCCAATCGGTTCGGGACGCGGCATTTTAAATCCGATGAATTTGTCTTTCATTATCGAGCAATCAGATGTGCCGGTAATTATAGACGCTGGTATCGGTTCGCCAATGGACGCGGCGTATGCAATGGAATTAGGTGCTGACGGGGTACTGCTCAACACCGCAGTATCTGAAGCGAAGGATCCGGTTAAGATGGCACTTGCTATGAAACTTGCCGTTGAGGCGGGAAGACTTGGGTTTGAAGCAGGGCGGATGCCGAAACGTAATTATGCCGTTGCAAGCAGTCCGATGGAAGGGTTCGTTTTAAATGAATGAAAGATACTCACGACAGGAATTATTCGCTCCAATAGGAGAGGAAGGGCAAAAAAAATTAGGTCAAGCGAGTGTCTTTATTTTAGGTGCCGGAGCATTAGGTTCTTCGGGAGCTGAAATGCTTGTTCGTGCTGGTGTAGGACAAGTGACAATTGTAGATAGGGATATAATTGAATGGACGAACTTACATCGACAACAGCTATACACTGAGCAGGATGCTGTACATCAAGTGCCAAAAGCTGTGGCTGCCGAGAGGAGATTGTCTACTCTCAACAGTGATGTAAACATTACAGGGATTGTTGCGGATGTGACTCCTGAAAATGTTCTTGATCTATTTACAGGACACGATGTGATTGTGGATGCAACAGACAATATGGAAACAAGAATGCTTGCCAATGACGCGGCAATGAAACTTGGCCTGCCTTTTTTCATGGGGGCATGTGTAGGCAGTTATGGTCTGACGTTTCCAATCGGTGTTAGAAGCGGCCAACCTTGTCTCCACTGTCTCTTGGACACACTTCCAACACTGAATATGACGTGCGATACGGTCGGCGTCATCAGTCCGATTGTCGTCACGACAGCTGCCCGTCAAATTACGGGTGTATTGAAATATTTGACAGGAACAAAGATTGAGCCCAAATTAGAATCCGTTGATGTATGGACTGAAGAGCGGGCGTCAATTCAAGTAGGAGATTTGAAAAAAAGAAACTGCCCGAGCTGTTCCGAAAATGCGATTTTTCCATTCCTGAATGCTCGAAATGCAATGCGGCCGGCAGTGCTTTGTGGAAGGGACACTGTCCAATTGACATGGCCGGAAAAAAGACAAGTTGAACTTTCTCATTTTGCCGAGTCGATCCGGAATTCAGTTGCAAACATGATCCATAATCAGCATTTGGTCGCTTGCGAGTACAATGGGAAACGAGTCGTCTTATTTCGCGACGGTAGAATGCTCATCCACGGCACAAAAGATATTATAACTGCAAAGAAAGTTGCTGCCGAATTATTTGGTTGAACTATTGATGGGCAGTATATGAATTAAGCATATGAAAAGGGAAGCCGGATAGACGTTAATCCGTGAGCCTTCCCTTTTTCAAACTATCTATAGAAGAGAACAAACTGAACTTAGTGAATTGATATCTATAATCGTCGGAGATCGTTTAAACTATTGGGATGTCCTCCCTACTTCCTTGAACATATGTCTTTTTGCTTGCAGGAGAACACGAATCGATGTGAATAGGCGTCATTTCTATTGTTTTACTTATTTTGTCATCGATTCCCTTTCATTCATCCGATAAAACTACCTCTATCCACGCTCCGAAATCATCGGACCTGGTCTCCATACCTATCTCAAGCATGCACTAATAAGTAAAGAAACCACACTAATCAAGTTAGTACAAAGAGTAGAATTACGCTTTTCTCTCATTCCGAAATTCGTTTCATTGTAATCGCTTAAGCCTAACATAAGGATTAGATGGTATCGCTATTCGGATATTGTACTGAAAGCCGGAGGACGAAGATATACTTTTGCTATTGGATTTATTCTTAAATTTCTGGATAATACGGTTCGCATCTCGGGTTATAATAAAATGGCGGCCTTGGCCCGATTTTAGGCAGCCGAAATGTAGTTTCACCGTAATGAACAGTCACTTTTTCATCCGAATCATCCGTCAGTAAAACATCTGCATTGCATGAATTCGTTGAGTGCATGATCGTAACCTCCTATTGTCAATTGTTCTATCGTATTCATCCTTGAATGAATTGTTGTGCGAAATAGTAACGCAACGATTGGGCGTATCATACTATGCCGTTGAAAGGCTTTTGAGAGAGGGGACAAAAATGATGAACGATCATGATGATTTTTCGGCATATCCGATGCAACCGAACTATGGCAAAATCACTCAATACGAAGACGTGCCAATGACCGTTCCAGAACAGCGTCAGTATCGACAGCCCGGTGTAGAAAAGTTAATGAATCCGAGACCGATTATCGAAAATCCATCTTATAAAGGATCCGAAAAGCTAACCAACAAAGTCGCTTTAATTACAGGAGGGGATAGTGGAATTGGAGCAGCCGTCGCCATCGCATTCGCGAAGGAAGGAGCAAATGTTGCAATTGCTTACCTCGATGAACATGAGGATGCGAGCCGGACGAAGGGAAGAATTGAGGAGTTAGGGCAGCGTTGCTTATTGCTTCCGGGAGACGTACGGAACAAACAGCATTGCATTCATATTGTTGAAAAGACAGTGAAGGAATTTGGCGGATTGGATGTGCTTTGCAATCATGTAGGCATTCAATTCCAGCAGTTAAGCTTATTGGATATTACCGATGAACAGTTTGACGACACGTTTAAAGTGAATGTGTACTCGCATTTTTATACGACGAGAGCAGCGCTGCCTCATTTAAAAGCAGGAAGCGCCATTATTAATACAGCATCCGTTGTGGCGTACGATGGCAATGAACAGCTGATCGATTACACGGCGACGAAAGCTGCAATTGTCGGATTTACACGAGCACTCTCGAACAGCTTAGTAAGCAAGGGAATACGAGTGAACGCCGTTGCGCCAGGGCGCATTTGGACGCCATTAATCCCTGCAAGCTTCTCGGCAGATGTTGTTACGCAAGCCGGCAACCCGATGAACCGCCAAGGGCAGCCATTTGAATTAGCCCCTGCATATGTTTATCTTGCCTCAGATGATTCCCGATTTGTCACGGGGCAGACGATCCATGTGAATGGCGGGGAATTTATTACTTCATAAATTCCATTACCTAAAAATAGCTTCCCGAAGTTGCGCGTCCAACTATGGAAGCTCTTTTTGATTGATTCATAAACTTACCACTTCCGAAACGTCCATGAAAATCTACTTCAAACACGCATAAAATCATACAACAACGCATAAACTTATCAATTTGGCGCATATCGACAAGTCCACAACTCATATTCCAATTAAAAAACGCATAACTTGCCTACAGAACGCATAACACCTTTGGAATTGCGCATAAACTGCCTATTTTCAAAGGGGAATTGATTTGCGGAATGTTGTGGGATTGGTATGATCGATTGATAAGGGGAATGGGATATGAAAATGCCGACGCAT
Source organism: Sporosarcina contaminans (assembly GCF_042679045.1). Lineage (NCBI taxonomy): Bacteria > Bacillati > Bacillota > Bacilli > Caryophanales > Caryophanaceae > Sporosarcina > Sporosarcina contaminans. Next base: position 13,231 of record NZ_JBHTLT010000121.1, read on the forward strand.
ATTATTGCTTGTGGGGGCCTTGTAGAAGATTTGGAAGGCAATTTATTAGTAGTGAAAACCGAGCATGAAAGATGGGGTTTTTCCAGGTGGACAAGTTGAAGTAGGAGAAAACTTGATGGATGGTGTAATTCGTGAAGTGAAGGAAGAGAGTAGGATGGACGTTGAAGTGGAACACCTCATTGGCGTTTACTCAAATACAGGGATCCATAAATGGTAGGATAGCATGACGGATGTACCGACAAAGGTGATGTTCGATTTTGCATGTAAGCCGATCGGCGGTGAATTGTGCACCTCTGAAGAAACATCGGATGTCCGTTGGGTGCCAAATGAAAATGTTCTTGATATAATCACATCGCCGGCAATTCGAAGTAGAATACAGTCATTCTTCGATTTTGATGGGGCTGTGGAGTATATGGAGTACAAAACACATCCGGAATTTCAATTATTGCCAAGTAGGAAAGTTTAATATAAAGGAAGAACCACCTTCGCTTGAGGGTGGTTCTCACTAAAATCGTATTCCTTCTAACGCTTATACAATTTCTTCTTCTTTTGCATCGCTTGCACTCATAGGTAAGTTAATAATTTGCCTTGAAGACTTCTTCTGCTTTCTCTCAAAAATACATATTTAAATTCTCTCTCATTTACTATTAGACTTTCCGACCCTTTGACTTCTGAATACTCTGTACTAATATAAAATACAATATAATTTGTGAGGAGTTGGCGACTTGAGAAGTATTTTGTACGCATCGCTGTTATCCCTTCTATTATTGACAGCATGCTCTGCAAAAGAAAATCCGGAAGTGACAAATGACAATGGCGCGGGTGAAGAAGAGCAGCAAGTTGAAACTGTAGAAGCTGCTGAGAATGAAGAGATTGAGGAAGACAATGGTAGATTGGAGGATGATTTTTATGAGATTGATGCTCCACGAGCACTAACAGAAGTGGAGCAGGAAATGTTGCGTAAACCTGGTATATATAGTGGAGAACATTACGATAAGAATAGAGTAATTGATTATTTGGATCAGCTGCCGAATGATTTAACGGAAGAGGAATTTTTAAAAGAACTTGTTTATTTATTGTCTGAAGACTATCACGAAGAAGTCGATCAGCTTATTCATTTTGATTCAACTGTTGAAGTAAATATTGAACGCCCTGATGATAAAATTGATTCACCTGAATTGCGAACAGCGCATTATGCCATTCTAATCGATGCGAGCGGAAGCATGAGAGCGGCAGTTGGCAATAAAACACGGATGGAAGCAGCGAAAGAAGCTGTTTATGAGTTCGCTAAACAAGTGCCTGAAGGAGCGACAATTTCGTTAAGGGTATACGGCCATAAAGGGACTGGAACGGTGGCAGACAAACAATTGTCGTGCAGTAGCTCAGAAAACTTGTTCCAAGGTCATTTTGATAGCGCAAAGTTCAAGCAGTCTTTGAATTCATTCCAAGCATCGGGATGGACACCGATCGGGCTTGCGCTTGAGACGGTAACGGAGGACATTCCCGAAAATACCGACCATGTTGTCGTATATGTTGTCAGTGACGGCATCGAAACTTGTGATGGCGACCCTGTCCAGGCAGCAAAGGATTTAGTCGCTGCGGACATTGAAACAGTCGTTAATATTATCGGATTTGACGTCGACAACGAAGGGCAAAAACTGTTGAAAGAAGTAGCGGATGCAGGAAATGGAGACTTTACGTATGTGAACTCAGAGCGCGATTTGAAAGCGTATATGAGGGAGCAGTACGAAGAATTACAAAACCGTTGGATGGAATGGAGAAAGGAAGGAACTTCACAAACGACAGCGATTGGAAAAGAGAAAAGGGAATGGGCAAGTGAACTAGGCAAGAGGATTAAAGAGAAAAGTGAACGTGAGAAGGAACGAATGCTTGTTGCGCAGGAGTTTTTGTTAAAAAAACACGGGGAAGATTTATGGCATTTAGAATACGCAGTTACAAGTTATGTTTTTGAAAAATGGAGATACGGTGTAATGGAGGGAAATAAGGCGTGGCTTGATACTCATCAAGAAGAGAGGGAGCAATTTAACGAGTACTTCAAAGAAGGAATGGAAAAGGAGCAGCAGTATAGGGATAAAAAAATCGGGCGTGATGAATAGAAATCGTAAGAGCCTTTGAATTTAAATTAAATCAAAGGCTCAGCTTGTTGACAAACGCTCGCTACTACGTTTGGGCCAGCAGGCTTAGGTTGTCTTCCTTGGCAAGCGTTCTCAAGCCAAGCTGAAGAAACTTCTATCTATTTCCTACAGACCCTATAATGACTGAAGACAAAGCGAAAAGATACTTTGTCTATATAAAAGTAGGGAGTCATATGAATCTATTTACAAACATAATCTCTTCGACTATACTGGTGGCATCATAGAATTGAACTACATACCGTTTCTGCACTAGGGGTGCCATTTTGGCTGAGATGTGAGCTGTTGCTCCGATCCCTTATGACCCGATCAGGATAATGCCTGCGTGGGGAAGTGTAGTGACTTTCCTATAAGATCTTTATTCAGCGGATGGCATTTCGTTATTGACAGGACGAATGCATTTGTATGTTTGCTGAATGAAAGACTCATCATGAATGGACAAGTGGCTACATCTTCTCGGATGTAGTCTCTTTTTTATGAAAAAAATATAGGGGGTCACAAAATGGAATGTGGATTCAGTCCAATTGTCGGATTTCGCTTTTCGCTTCATCCGATGGCAGATGATTTTGTAGCAATTATTAAAGGGGCACTGGAAGAAACGGATACATCAGCTGTTTGGATGCATACAGACGATGTTTCTACGGTTATTCGCGGAAAACAGGTCCATGTATTCAATGTCGCCAAGGCAATCGCATTGAACGCGGCAAAAACTGGAAAACATATTGCGTTATCTGGAACCTTTTCTGCAGGCTGCCCGGGTGATAGCGCAGGAGATGTCTATTTGGATATGGGAGATGCAGTGCTGAACAACGATCATACGAGGCAATATGTCTCGTCGCAATTCGCATTGTATCCAATGAACAATCCTTCGTATATGGATATGATTTATCGCGAAGTAGATCGTGCTAAAGAGCATGGTGTCTTCAATGAATCAATGCATTATGCAAGCGGCATTCACGGAGATATTCATGATGTTTTCAATTTCTATGAAGAAGCTTTTTCAAATGCTCGCTCCGAAGAGTATAAACATCTTGTTATGACGGTATCGATGAGCATGAATAGCCCTTCGCATGGAGGACGATAACATGTTGAAATCGTGGAAGTTGAAAGAAGTCGTATTAATGTCTTTGTTTTCGGTCGTATTTGGGATTGTCTATTTGTTGTTTCTTCATGCGGGCAATATATGGGCGGGCTTCATTGGGCCGATTGCTTATGAATGGATATTTGGCATTTGGTTTATCGTCTCGATTATTTGTATGTACATTATCCGCAAGCCTGGAGCGGCAGTCATTTCCGAGACGATTGCGGCAGCTATTGAGGTGTTGTTAGGAAATGCAGTCGGACCAAGACTTATCTTGTCCGGGGTTATACAAGGCTTAGGTGCAGAGGCAGCTTTTGCCGTGACGAGATACAAACGCTTCGACCTTTGGGTGCTCATGTTGGCTGGCGCAGGATCTGCAATATTTAGTTTCGTTTACGGCTATTTCTTAGGTGGCTTTTCAGTGTTTAGCACCGGGTATGTACTGCTCATGTTTGGCTTACGAATTGTAAGCGGTGCAGTAATTGCTGGAGTTGGAGGAAAAGCGATTGCAGACGGATTACTTGCGACTGGGTCTCTACGTGGATATGCAATTGCCCGTTCTGAAAAAGGTGATGCGCGTGCCTGAAGTGATTCGGTTTGATGCGGTACATTTTCGATTTCCGGAAGATGACAAGTGGGTGTTGAAAGATCTTTCATTTTCAATCAAGCAAGGGGAGCGGGTCGTCTTCACTGGTCCCAGCGGTTGTGGAAAGTCCTCGCTTCTCTATTTGATCAATCGGCTATATCCTTATAATTGCGATGGCATTGTAAAGGGAACGATTACGCTGTTCGGGAAAGATAGCGAAGCTTACAAACCGGGTGAGGTGAATCATCGAATTGCGACTGTATTCCAAGATCCAGATGCTCAGTTTTGCATGCAAACGGTTGAAGAAGAGCTTTCCTTCACATTGGAAAATTTGAATGTCCATAGAGAGGAAATGGATGATCGGATAGCTGAAGTGCTTGCGCTAACTAAGTTGACAGCATTCAGACATGCAGTCATACACAATCTATCCGGAGGACAAAAACAACAGATTGCCGTAGCTTGCGCTTTAATAATGAAACCGGAAATCCTTTTATTGGATGAGCCGACTTCCCATTTGGATCCGTATACGGCAAAACAGTTCATACGTTGGTTGGACCGCCTGCAAAGAAGGTTATCCTTGACGATCGTCGCAATTGAACATCGGCTTGAATTATGGGATGGCTTTTTTGAAAGGCAAATTCCACTTAAGAAAATGCCGACTGCAGCTACTATCGAAAAAAGGAAAAGCAGTAAGCAGAATATCCCTTCACTTATTGTGAATGGTCTGCGAACAGATACCTTTCTACATTCCTCTTCCTTTACGTTAAACCGTGGTGAAGTGGCTGTGTTGGCAGGGCCGAATGGCAGCGGGAAATCGACGATGCTGAAGGCACTTTGCGGTATCATAAAGACGGAAGGAAAAGTGCAGCCAAACTCAGTCGGGTATGTTCCGCAATCGCCGGAGTTTTTATTCCTAACGAAAACGGTCCGTGAGGAAATTGCATATGGCGGTGGAGAAGCGGTAAATGAACTGATCGAACGTTTGCATTTAGCTGAAGTTGCAAACGCCCATCCGTTTGCGGTCAGCCATGGACAAAAAAGGCGGGTTGCCATTGCTTCGATGCTTTGTGATGGCAGGGAAGTGATTGTAATGGATGAACCGACATCCGGCCAAGATACGGCAGCTTTGGAAGAATTGTACCGCCTAATCGATGGGCGGGCAGTTGGCGGCACGACTTTTTTAATCGTCACACATGATATGGAATTTGCGTATAGAATAGCCGACTCCGTTTTATTAATGAAAGATGGAAAGCTGACAGGGAAGTACAATGCGGAGACCGTTTGGAACGATCATCAACTGCTGTCTGAACACCATTTGCTTCAGCCGATAGGAGGGAGCCAACGTGAAGTCAGCCTTGCATAATATGAACCCTTCCATAAAGTTCATTTCGATTACAATATGCATGTTGGCGATGGCATTCTTTTTCAATCCGTGGACTCCTCTTGTTTGCTTTGCAGGCGTTATAATGCTCCAAGCGTTTTTTAGTACAATTAGTTGGAAACGATGGATGCTCTTTATGGTTCCGTTTGCCATCATGGCTTTCGGCTATTTTTGGACGACGATTGTATTTGCGGAGGAGCGTACAGGAGAAGTCCTTTGGTCGGTTTGGAATGTAGATATTACAGAAAGCCAATTCAATCATGCGCTATCACTCAGTTTCCGAGTATTGGCATTCGCAGGATTGTCTTTACTATTCGCATTGACAACGAATCCTACAACTTTCATTATGAGCTTGATGCAACAAATGAAGCTGTCGCCGAAAATCGCTTACAGCATATTAGTCGGTTATCAATTTTTGCCAGTCATGAAGGATGAATTCATCCAAATACAGCAAGCGCATAGGTTACGAGGGGCCAATGTAGAGAAAAATGTTATCCGAAGGCTATTCAATCTGCGTAGGGTGCTATTGCCACTGCTTGCAGGTGCAGTACGTAAAGCGGAAAGAGCTGCTTTCGCTATGGAGGCAAGAGGATTCACAGGTGAAAAGAGAAAGTCTTTTTATAAGGTAGTTGTTGTCAGCAGGAAGGATTGGATGATGTGTTCACTTTTCATCACAATTCTATTGATAGGATGTATGTTCACGCTTTGGGATAAATAAAGGAGATTATCCGCTAAGCACATGTACTTTTGCATCATTATGTGAAGGAATAGGTTGAACTGTTGTTATGGAAAAACAGTGTTCTTTGCGACATCCTCGTCTGGATAGCTAAATAGGATCAAAACCACTCTAATAAGAATAAAAAGCCTTAAAAATTTTGCGTTAAGTAAATTTTTAAGGCTTTTTTTGTGTGTGAATCTCAAACTCTATCTATGACTGAAGCCATGAGAGCTCTTATCGGAATGGAGGGCGACATAATTTCCTACTGAAAAACCAACACAGACTTTTTACTGACTACTATCAAAAAGTTAAGCGGGATAGTCGAGTAACCTTGAAAATTGCACTAATTAGCAAATAGAGGAAAAAGTATGTGTTTTTAGTTGCTTTCTGTGTGTGGGAAAAAGGTAACAAATTGTTAAGTGTTTGATAAGTGTTGAGTAAGCGAATGGTAAGAGTGCCCCTATATGCTTTAAAAGGATTGAAGCGAGTGGGAGGATATGAAAAATGCACCAAAAACATAGCGGCAATGCGCTAACGGTTGATTTTTCAAGTTTAAGCGAAAGTGTTTATGAATTATTAGAAGACGTTTTTATGCTGACTATCTTGGATTTCGAAGGAAAAATAATAAAAGCAAATGAGCGTTTCCAAGAGAGATTTGCGTCTTCTTCTGAATTATATATGCGAGATTTCAAATCATTTCAAGATAAGCGACAATCAACCGCTTTTATACAAAACGCCATAGATATTGCAATGAATGGGGAACGGTGGAAGGGTGAATTATGTTTAGTTTCAAAGAACAGCGTTTCCAATTGGTTTACTTGCTTATTCGTGCCGATTGTACGTAACGAGCATGAACACCAAAATGAAGTCGTATGTCTGCTACTAGAGATTTCTGAGAAAGGCAGCTTAGAACATTGGCAACAATTAGCAACTTGCCATGAAATTACGGGATTGCCAAATCGAAGAATGCTTCAACAGGAGCTCGATGCTCTATCGGAACGGGCAATTCGGACGGATAACCGATTTGCAGTTTTATTCATGGATATTAATCAATTTAAATTAATTAATGATACTTTTGGCCATTCGGTTGGGGATTGGTTTTTAAAAGAGATCGCCGATCGCCTGCAAAAGCTGACTACATTAAGCAACCGGATTTTTCACGTGGGTGGAGATGAGTTTATCTTCTTGATCGAAGAAATCGATCATATTGAATCCAATATAGCAGAAATTATTGAAGTGTTTGATGGCCCATTCACATTGGAATCAATTTACTTTGAAGCCAGTGTCAGTATTGGAATTAGTATTTTCCCAGACCATAGCATACATCCGAAAAGATTAATTGAATATGCGGATACAGCAATGTTTGAGGCTAAATTGGATCGCCGTTTGCCTTATAAAATTTTTGGCAATGAGATCCTTCAACAAAAGAGAGGACGCAACAAATGAAAGGCAGAAATGCAATCGTTGGAATAATTGTGGTGGGCATTGTAACGCTCATACTCTTGAAGCTTTATGTGTTTAAGAAACAGGAAGTCGTCCAAGCGAAAGATCCGTTACCGACAGAGAGTTTTATACAGCAACATTTGATTGCCGATGATGGCCGGATTCGAACAAATATTACAGACCAATCAGAGATTTACCTGTCTGAAACGGTTGGGTTATGGATGGATTACCTGCTAGCAAAGGAAGATTCCGAGCAATTCAATAAGCAAGCAAAAGTACTGAAAAAATACTTTCTAACATCTGATTATTTAGTCGCTTGGGAACTGAAAGGGACAATGAAAGCACCTGCGAATGCATCTATCGATGACTTTCGTATAATGAATGCCTTTTATGAAGCAGGAGAAAAATGGAACAATCGCTCCTATACAAAAATGGCGAGAAAAATGGCGGAAAGTTTATCAAAATACCATTTGCGTCAAGGGTTTCTTGTAGATTATGTCGACTTGGAAACGAAATATCAAGGCACTGAAATAACATTGAGCTACATTATACCTGCAGCGTTTGATCGTTTAAAGGAAGAAGAAGTAATAACGAGTAATACGTATAACTTAACCCAACAACTATTGCTTGAATTACCTAATTCATCTATTGGGTTTTTTCCGAAAACGTATAACGTTCCAACAAAGGAACTGATCTATGACGATCAAGTGAATCTAATTGATCAGTTTTATGTTGGCTATCATCGTGCCCAATGGGGCGGAGATGTCTCGCCTTTGTTAGCATTTGCGAAACAGGCATTCTCGGATGGAGGCGGAATGATCTATGGGAGATACGATGGAGTTACTGGAAGGCCGATCGTTGAATATGAAGCGGTAGCCGTATATGCTCTTGCAATTTTAATGTGTTTAGAAATAGGGGAAGTTGAATTTGCAGAAAAGTTGATCAGTCGCATGAATACATTGCAGGTACGGGACTTTAAACAGCCGTATTATGGAGGATATATCGATCTGCATTCACGCGACACACATACATTCGACAATTTGCTCGCAATGATTGCTGAAAGGAGATGGATCGATGAACAAGCATATTGAGTTGGAAACATATTCTCTTGCTCTTTTTTCTTTACTGCTTGTTGCAGCACAGATGCCAGCGATTTTCCTTTTTAAAGAAGGAGCAATTGGCATCTTTCTTTATTCTTTTTTACTGTTAATCGTTTTAGTATCTCTCTTCAAAGGGACGATTGCAGGACTGCTTTGGTGCTTGCCTTTTTTATTCATAATCGGATCGGTATTAATTTATTCCAATCTGCCTGCAAGCAGTTTGTCAACCAATCTTAATGTTATGCCGTTGCCGTATTTCATGGCATATGGACTTTCTATTGTCATCCTTGTGTTAATTGCTGGCAAGATACATGAACGTGTTACGAGACAGGGGGAAATGGTACACCAGCTGAAAGAAAAAATCCGCCAATTTGTCGCGGTTGATATGGAAACTAATTTTGACAATAAACAAAGGATGGAATTTGAATTGAATGCGGAAATGAAACGGATCAATCGGTATGGTGGTGAATTTACACTTATATTATTGCAAATCGATCATTTTGATTCTTTTCGGAAATTATACGGAGAGAAAGAAAAGGTGCATCTACTCTCCTCTTTATCCAAAGTATTAGGGGAGACGATGAGAGCGACTGATAGGAAATTCCGATATGGTTATGATCGCTTTGCTTTGTTATTGACGAATACGCCGGATGATTCAATCGAAGTGATCTTCAATAAATTAAGCAGCAATCTTAAGACAAATAGGCTGCTCAATGAGAATTATATAACACTTTCTTATCGGCTTGGCCATTCTCTTTACAATCAGTCTTCAGCTTTTGAAAGCGTTGAAGATTTCATAGAGAAAGTGGAAAGTGAGATGTTGTCTCATGAACTTTGATAAACGGATTTTCTTTTTTGTACTAATATGTGCATTATTTCTTTTCGGACCTACGATCTATGCAGAAAATGAAGAGATTAGTATATTGATCGTTTATTCGACAGAAGACGATTTGCCAAATAAAGATATTTTGTTATTGGATGCTACGTTTTCCGCATTTGCAACAGAGCAAACCCTCATTTCGACAGCTGATTTTACTGCTGAACAAATCGAGGGGAGACATGTTGTTGTATATGTCGGTGAAGTTGAAAAAACCTTGCCTTTGGAATTGATAGAATCAATCGATGCATTCAAAGGAAAATTGATTTTTTTAGGGCTGAATGTAGACCAATTCAATGTTTTAATTGATTGGCAAATTATTGGTGATGCTGAAGTTAGGGCAATTGAAAATCATTCACTAGCGACACCTTTATACACTACCCATATCCTTCCTCCGAATGAAAGCGAAACGCTTGCGACCGGAAAGTCGATTGATAAGAACATTCCTTTCATCATTAAAAAAGGAAGAATTTCATATATAGCATCCACTAATTTTGGTGTAGAAGAAAATGCAATTTTATCGAAGTCTATTTATGCACTATTAGAACAAGATCCACCTTCCAATCACCCGGCCTATATCCGGTTAGAAGACATTTCTCCTATTTCAGATTACAAGTTAGTTGAAGAGACAGGAATGTACTTGGCAGATCGTGGTATTCCTTTTTACATGGCGATTATTCCAGTTTATGTAAATAATGAAACAGGTGAACATATTCGCCTCTCTTCCAATAAGAAGCTTGTTGATGTGTTATTGAAGTTGCAGGATAGGGGCGGAATCGTAATCGCACATGGTTATACACATTCCTATCGTTATGAGGAAACTGGCGAGGGCTTTGAATTTTGGGATAGCAAATTAAACCAACAAATTACAACTAAGCGTACAGACGAAATCCCTCCTCCAATAAGACAACGTGAATCATTTCTTAATGACGCGTCTTTTGATAAATACACAAAAGAGATGAAACAAATTGAGAGGAATTATGTAGAGCAGAAGCTTCAAAAGTCAATTGAAGATTTATATGAGATCGGATTATATCCTTTAGCGTTTGAAGCGCCTCATTACACGATGAGCTCAAATGGATATGAAGTAGCTTCTCAATCATTTTCGGCGATTTTTGGTCAGATCCAATTAAGTGATACGGATTGGGAAGTAATGGATGCTCCTCTATTTATAGGGAAACCAAGCATATTGAATGGAATGACGTTATTTCCAGAAACAATTGGCTATGTTGACCCACTATCTTCAGTAAATCCACTTCAAGATATGGAGCAATCAATCAATCGTTTAAAAACTGTACCGGGGTCAATAATTGGGGGTTTCTACCATCCTTATTTAGGCATTGAATATTTACCGCAAATGCTCGAGTTAATTGAGTCTACGGGAAATATTGAATGGATTGATCTGAGAAATACTGAACAGTTCGCGAAGACGAAATATGTAACAATCCATCAAACAGTTAAAGATGGTCTTACCGTTTCTTCTACCAAAAGTAAATGGGATGACGTTTTAACACAATTTGCAGAGCGCCCTTTTGAAGCGGCACTGTGGATTATGTCTTTCGTTGTTATGGCGTTCATAATGGCTTTTTTCATCCATATAGCCACTTTACGCATGCGATTGAAAAAAAGATTATTCAGGGAGAGGGAATCTATTGGCTAATACGCTCTTTTATACAGCGCTCATTTTAATATGGGGAATGCTGCTTTATCATATGTTTTTAATGCAAGGGGGGTATCGTCATTTCAAAACCTTTGATCGAAAAATCCCTGAATGGAGTAAGAATATGAAGAGCTTGCCGACGGTGAGTGTTTTCATCCCTGCGCATAATGAGGAAGTCGTAATTGAACAGACGTTAAAAGCGATGTCACGCCTGTATTACCCGAAAGACAAATTAGAAGTCATTGTCATTAACGATAATTCATCGGACAGGACGGGAGAGATAGGGCGGTCTTTCAGTGAGAAATTTCCATTCAAAAAAGTAATCGAAACGAGGCCGCCGAATCGGGGAAAAGGTAAATCATCTGCTTTGAATGAGGCACTTAGTCAATCGACGGGTGATGTGATTGTTGTTTATGATGCGGACAATACTCCTGAAAAAATGGCAGTTTGGAATCTTGTAATGGGATTGGTTAATGACCCAAAAGCGGCTGCTGTCGTAGGAAAGTTTCGGGTGATCAATGCTAAAAAAACATGGCTCACCCGGTTCATAAATATCGAAACGATCTGTTTTCAGTGGATGGCTCAAGCTGGAAGATGGAAGTTATTTAATATCGCTACAATTCCTGGAACCAATTTTGCGATTCGGAGATCTGTAATGGAACAATTGGGCGGTTGGGACGTGAGGGCGCTTGCTGAAGATACTGAATTGACTGTTCGCGTGTATAACTTAGGCTATCATATCCGCTTTTTCCCAGCTGCGATTACGTGGGAGCAGGAGCCCGAGACGTTAGGTGTTTGGTGGAAACAACGGACGAGGTGGGCAAGGGGGAACCTATACGTCGTCTTGAAGTTTTTAAGTCGAATTTTCAAATTGAAAAGGAAGCGCATCATCTTCGATCTTTTTTATTTCTTTTTCACCTACTTTCTATTCTTCTTTGGGGTTATCGTTTCAAATGCTCTTTTCATCATCAATTTGTTCTACGATTTGAAATTGTCAATCGGAAACGTAGCAGTCGTGCTTTGGGGTCTCGCATTCCTTCTCTTTTTGGCTGAAGTCATGATTGCATTAAGTATTGAAAAAGATGAAATGAATCGGAGTAATTTTTTTTGTGTCATTTTAATGTATTTTACTTATTCACAAATGTGGATCGTGTTAGTCGTCTATTCATTGTTTTTAGAAATGAAACGTGTCCTTTTCCGACAAGAGGTCCGTTGGTATAAAACAGAGAGATTTTCACAGAAACGAGGAGATGTGCAATGAGAACATTCAAGATGGGAAGCTTTATATTTGCTATTGTTCTAATCATTTGCTGTTTATTTACAAACAGTGTTGCGAAAGCGAATTATGAAATACAGATGGATGATATAAAGGTTGCGAAAGAAGCGGTTTCACCATCTATAAACCGCCATGTCATTACAAACCAACCGTTGGAATTATATGGCCCTGAACAGGAAGCAACATTTTATTATGAAATCCGTTCAACCGTGGATGAGAGCGGTAATGAATTGGTTTTAAAACTAAAACATTCTGAACTATTGATTGAACCTTCTTCTGTATCGGTAAGCATTGACGATGAGAAAGTGAAAACAATTGCATTGAACAATGAACAACTGACAAATCAGCTCACGATACCTTTGACTGGAAACCATCTATCAAAAGGGTTTCATAAAGTAACTGTCTCTTTTCATGGCATTCTAAAAGAAGGCGTTTGTGTAGATCAAGAGACATCTGGAAACTACTTGATGATTGGAATTGATTCCTATATTCAATTGAGTGGAGAAGTGCCAGGAGAAGCATCATTATCAGACTATCCATCTTTATTTACAATGAATGGCAATGCCAATGTTACAATTGTTTTGCCGGATTTGGCTTCATTAGGGACGAGGAATAGCGGAACAGCTTTAGGTGCTTTTTTAGCAGAGCGTGCAAATGTAGAAATTATTCGTGAATCGAAGTTAGAAACTGTTAAAGGCAATCTCATTTTTATAGGAGCACAGGATGAATTTGTTTCAGAGAAAATGAAAAAGTTGCTATCCAAGGCAGAAGTAAAAGCCCCGGCAGAAGGTCTTGTTTTATCCCTTCATCATATTGTCGGCAATGGCGGCACTGTTGATTCATTGATCGTCACGGGCAAGTCGCCAGAACAGATTGAAAAACGTATGGAGATTCTTCTGAATGAACAGTATAGTAAACAATTAATAGGGCAGAAGATGGAAGTAAAATCTGAACCAGCAAAAACTACAAAAGAAAATGGAGAGATTGTTACTTTTAAATCTCTTGGTGTTGGAAATTTAACTTTTGACCGTTTTAACAAAAAAAGTGAAACTTACTTCGGTTATGCTCCTTCCTCGATACCAAATGACAAGAATGCCCAATTGGAACTTCGTCTAAAACGTTCCGAAACACTTGGTCAGATAGATGAAGAGTTGTCTACTAGCGTTACGAACCAAGCGCCGGAGTTGGTTATTTTTGTTAATGAGATTCCTCATTCTATAAATTTACAAAATCTTGGTGAGGAAGAGGATGGCATCTATACAGTTACATTGCCCATTGAGAGAAATGTTATAAAAAATAATAGGATGATTTCATTAAGCTTTGAAGCGAACGGGTTGAGGGTGAAAAATCCTTGCTTTAGTTTTGATGATAATCGTTGGGTATACGTGATGGATGACAGTTTTATTTCATTCCCAAACAATGATGCTGCAGACGCGGGAATGCTATCAAGCTTCCCTTTTCCGTTTAGTGAACGAACAAAAAAGATGATGATCATCTTGCCGGCGGCAGTAGAAGTGGATGATGATGATTTATTAACGTTATACAATTCGCTTGTCGTTAATGGACGTGTCCCACTTGTTGAATTGGCGGATGGAGGGCAACTTAAAGACGATGAGTTAGGCGATCAACATTTGCTGTTTATTGGTGGACTTGCAAATCAGCCAGTGCTTGAAAAGCACGCTGATGACCTAATTGTTTCTCACAAAACTGGTGTGCCTAATTTTCAACCGTTCGGCTTTTTGCAAGAGGCAGTCGATTATTACAGTTGGATGCAAGAAAGCCCATTCAGCAAAGATCATCTAATGATGATGATTGGTCAAATGGGCGAGACCGAAAAAAAGATCAATGATAAACTTCTTGACTCCATTAAAAATTTAGAAGACCCTGCAACAATTGCAGTTCAAACGAAGGACCAGCGCTTCTATACAAATGCCATGCAAGTAAGTAGCATGGCTGGGGAATTGAAAAGCAAACAAACACAGACAGAGGGAAAAGAGTCTGTTGTTTGGTGGTTTGTAGGGTTTGCAAGTCTACTTATTATGATTCTGATTGTACTTATAGTTGTGAAAAGAAATAGGGAAAGGAATCGATTGGAAGTATGAACTATAGGTGATCATTCGAGACCCAGAGAATTGGAAAACTCCACGGGAGAAATGAAGTCACCAATCGTCTTCTTTGAAGATCGTCCGGATTCCATTTCATAAAGAGCGGACAGGTGATTATGAAAAAGCAAAATATCATTGCCGTTATCTTGCTGTTTATCATTGCGCTGACGGCATTGCGACTTGGATGGGTTTGGAAATATCAAACTGCACATGACTCGCTGATTGAGAAGGGAATATTGGATCTTCGTCATTCGAATTTCAATGAAGATGAAGTAGTTTTATTGAAAGGAGAATGGCTCTTTTTTCCTTCTGAATTTCTTACTTCTGACGAAATTAGGGAAAAAGCAGAGGGAAATACTGTAATGGTTCCGGGAAATTGGGAGAAGGGATTTCCAAAAGATGAACAATTACCGAAAGGATTTGGGACATATCATCTTCGTATACTTTTACCGGACGCGGAACAGCAGGCTTTCCGGATGTATGCAAAGCAAATAAAAGTGGCAGCGAATGTCTTCGTGAATGGTGAATTGAAGAGCAGTAGAGGGAAGATAGCTGAAAACGACATACTTGCCATTTCGGACTACCGACCGATGGACATATGGCTTGAGCCTGTGGATGGCGAAATCGATTTAACAATACAAGTGGCGAACTTTTCTTCAAATAAATCCGGGGGCATAACAGAGAATATACTATTTGGCAAGGAAGAAGCGATCGGAACGGCAAAGACGAAAACAGTGGCGACGCAATTTATCGCTGCTGCGATTCTTTTGCTGCATTCAATTTACGCGCTCGGGGTTTATGTCTTATTTTCACGACAGAAAGAATTGCTTTATTTATCATTGGCAACTTTCTTTGGAGGGCTATCCATACTTTTTGATGATGATCGAACGATTATGTATATTATGGAAGTCAATGGATATGAATGGCTCATTAAATTGAACTTAATGATGTATGTAATGGCTCTATTTTTTGCTTTCTATTTTATAAGATCCATCTTTCCGGAAGTTTGGGGTCGAGTGCGTTTTGGTAAAATGATCAATCCAATCATTTGTATGTATATGACAACCCTTCTGCTCTTGATTATATTGGCAGAAAGAAGTGTCTATAAATTTCCAATGGCAATCTTCATGCTCGGCATCCCTATCCTTATCGTAATTATCGTTTTCAAAGCTTTTGGGGACCGACGGGAAAGAGGCTATATATATTTGCTCTTAGGAGCGACAGCAGTCGGGCTAAGTGCTTTGTGGGGAATTATAAAAACCAATTTTTCATTAGTTTATCCATATTATCCTTTTGACATTTTAATAGGTATTGCTATGCTCACAATGTTTTTTGTCAATCAGTTTTTCAGGACCTCAAACGAAAATGAACGATTGGTTATCCGTCTGCAGAAGATGGATAAACAGAAGGATGATTTTCTCTCAAATACATCACATGAGTTAAGGAACCCGCTTCACGGCATCATCCATATTTCGGAAGCCGTATACGAAGCAGAGAAGAAAAGCATATCTGATGAGAGCCGCAGAAACCTAAAAATAGTCCAAACGCTCGGAAGGCGGATGTCTTACATTTTAGATGATTTACTTGATTTAACGAAACTGAAGGAAAATAGAATCGAGCTGCAGTTGAAAGATGTCAGCATTTCTGCAGTCGTCCTAAGCATATTTGATACTTTAAACCATTTGGCAGCTAATAAAAACATTGAGCTTTCCTTATCAATACCTGAACAAACTCCTTATGTGGAGGCAGATGAAAATCGGCTGTTCCAAATTCTATATAACTTAATTCATAATGCATTGAAATTTACAGTAGAAGGTAAAATTACCGTCACTGCTGACTGGGACGGTTCGTTTGTCAATATTCATGTAATCGATACAGGAATTGGCATAGATGAAGAAGTGCAACAATCAATATTTCTTCCTTATTACCAAGCCGATCCAAGCACAACGTCGATTGGTGGCGGCATTGGTTTAGGGTTAAGTATTTGCGACCAACTTGTACAGCTGCATGGAGGCACGATTTCTGTTCAATCAACATTAGGAAAGGGATCTACTTTTACATTTTCGTTGCCTAAAGGAAGCGGGAAAACAGAACAAACACAACAATTCCCTATCATACAGCTAATGCAGGAAATGAAGCAGACTACAAATGCAGTCGATCGGAAACGTATTTTAGTCATCGATGACGATCCTTTGAACTTGGAAATTATCGAACGTCTTTTACAGTCAGAAGGCTACTTTGTGAAAACATGCCCGAACGGGAAAGCGGCTTTGGAACAATTGAACGGTACTGTTTGGGATTTAATTTTATCGGATATTATGATGCCGAGCATGTCGGGATATGAATTGACAGAGAAAATACGGAAACGCTACAGCATAACTGAACTCCCGATCTTATTAATAACTGCAAAAAGTCAGGTGGAAGATATGCAAATCGGTTTTGCTTGTGGAGCAAATGATTATGTAACAAAACCAGTTGATAAGCGAGAGTTGCTAATGCGTGTGAAACTGTTGATTGATTTAAAAAGCTCCGTTAACGACCAGGTACGATTAGAAGCTGCTTGGCTGCAAGCGCAGATTCAGCCGCATTTTCTATTTAACACATTGAATGCGATCGCCGCCTTAAGTGAAGTAGATCTTCCGAAAATGATGAGGCTTTTGGATGAGTTCGGCAACTATCTGAACTCAAGTTTCATATTTCAAAATGTCAATAAAGAAGTGCCGTTGGAAAAGGAAATCGAACTGGTGAAATCGTACCTGTTCATTGAGCAGGCGAGATTCGATGATCGGCTAATTGCGAACTTTAATATAAATGTTCAATCAAAAGTAAACATCCCACCGCTGTCATTGCAAACGATTGTTGAAAATGCTGTAAGGCATGGTGTTCTCAAACGTCCGGAAGGTGGCACAGTAACGATTACAATTTTGGAGAAAGAGAATTACGTCATTATCGAAGTGGAGGATGACGGTGTTGGAATGTCAGATAAGCAAATTACAAACTTGTTTGTGGAAGAAAAACCTGGCAAAGGAATCGGCCTTATGAACACAAATAAACGTTTGAAGCAACTTTATGGCAAGGGTCTCTTTATTAAAAGTATAGAAGGGATCGGTACTTCCGTATCTTTCGTTATCCCAATAAAAGGATAAAGACGCCATTTTGGGCGTCTTTTCTTCACTCTTCTAATCCGATGGCAGTTTCATATAGTTTTTGAGTTGTCTGATCTGGCGTAATGCCGAGATCCTCTAACAAATTATTTGCGAATGTATGATAAATTGTAATTGCTTTCCCTCGATTGCCCATATCCATATAACAGTTCATTAGTTGCTGGATAATATGCTCAGAGTAAGGACTGTATTGCAATAAACGGTGTAAGTAGGTTATTTTTTTCTGCTCAGTACCTATTTTCATGTCATAGTAGGCAATTATTTTTTGCAGTAATTGCATGTATAGAGTACGGTAGTATTCGACTTTTGGCAATGCCCATTCATAGCCGTTTTGCTCCATATAGTCGCCTTTATAACGATCTACTACATATTCCAAAAATGCTATATTGTCTTCATTGACAGTCGTATGGTCATGAAAAGCTTGCTCCAATTCAATCGCATCACATTGGAATTTATCAAGTTCCATCGCATAGCTTTCATTTAGAAAAGTAAGGGCATCCGGGTAGCCGATTGACTTCAATGTTTTCCGTAAATAGGATATTGATGTATGCAATTGGACTTTCGCCTTGCCGTATTCGATGTCAGGCCAAATTGCATAGATGATCGAGTCTCGATGAATGTAGGTTTGGTGGTTTGCGATAAAAAATGCAAACAGCTCCCTCGCCTTCGCAGTTCTCCATTTCACGGGCGAATCGTCCTCGTATACGACAAATTCTCCGAAGCATTTGACCCGTAGGAGTGAATCTATGTGCTTGTTTTTGGCTTCCGTATTACTACTTGCTGTTAGTTGCCGTTCGAGTCTCGTAATTGTCTTTTGAAGCCGGTCCGTTAAAAGCGGTTTCAGTAAATAATCAATTGAATGAAGCTCGAAAGCCTGGACGGCATAATCTCTAAAAGCAGTGCAAAAGACAATTTGAATATCGGAATTCCAATCATGGATGATTTCAGCCAATTCCAATCCATTCAATCCGGGCATTTCAATGTCTAAGAAGGCAGTATTAAAATCAATGCGCCGCATTTCTTTCAAAACGTCAGTGGCATTTGTGAAAGCTTTTACGACTTCAACATTGTCAAAGTCATTCAATTTCCTTTGCAAATGTTGCAAAGAAAGCTTTTCATCATCAACAATGATCGTTTTAATCATACCATCCCTCCACATTTCCGCCAGAATTAACCTATTTCCATTATCGCAATTATCATTCTTCCAATCAAGATAGGGTTTTATGTTATCTATCTTGACCATGTATGAAAATAGGCCGTTGAAAACCTACTCGTTACGTCAGTAAATTTTCCTGCTTGTCTGAACCAATCCCGTTTGCGATACAATAGCTCCTGCCATGATAAATCCTCCCGTTACGCTAAAAACAGCCTCATAACATCGTCAACTAATCTTCCTTACTGCTGAAAACAGTTCAAGAGAGAATAAACCTTACCGAATAATACCATTATGCATAATCCCAATTTTTAAAGCGCCAAGCACAATAAAAATTCGATACATGGAGGAAATGCATATAGATCGTCATTTTCTCGAAATATAATAGAGTACAACCTTATATTGTGAGGGTGGTTGGTTATCACTTCTTCGTTGGAAGGAGGTGATTTCCATGGAGCTTTTCCTTGATTTTCTAAAAGAAGTTCTGAAAGGGATCATTCGCGTTACGAGCGGGCATTACTTTCAGATGAAATTTTTAGAAGAAAGGAAAACCACCCCCCGCCGTCACAAGCAAAAGGGTGGTTTTCAAAACAAAAAATAATTTTTGACAACCGCCACCCTGATGGTAGAGGTTGTAGGGAGAAGTGTTCAGTCACTTCTCTCTAATATTATATGCCTATCTTAAGAGATGATATACAATTTTTCAAATGAAATGGATGGCTTTTATCAAATATGCAGTCGTTGGAATCATCTATTGTATAGGCGATCTGCAATTCCTATATGGACAGGCAAAAATGCTAACTATATACTTGAAAGAGTTGAAGATTTCTGATTCTTGGTGAGGGGGGAGAGTTCGTGTCGATTCAGGCGATAATTTTCGATTTGGATGGAACGCTATTAGACCGGGATGCTTCGCTACTGCAATTTATTGATTATCAATACGAAGCAAGGAATGCTGCGATTGGCCATATTCCAAAAGAAATATTCACTAAGAAGTATGTTGAGTATGATGCCGGCGGTTATGTATGGAAAGATGAAGTGTACAAGCGATTGATTGATGAATTTACGATTGACTTGCCATTCGACGATTTACTAATAGAGTACACACAAGAATTTTTTCGTTTTTGCATTCCGTTTCCATATATGGAAAAAACATTGAATGAATTGAAAAAGAAAGGTTATAAAATAGGGATGATTACGAATGGCAGAACGGCATTCCAAAACGGCAATATAGATGCTTTGCGTATACGACATTTTTTTGATGAAATCTTAATTTCTGAAGAAGAAGGAATTAAGAAACCGGATAGCGAAATTTTTAAGCGGGCAGCAGAACGATTAGGAGTAGAGCGTGCGAATTGTGTATTCGTTGGGGATCATCTTGAAAATGACGTTCGGGCTTCGATTGCGGCAGGTATGATTGGTGTTTGGAAAAGAAATAAAGATGAAAAGCATAGTGAAGCGGAGTATATAGTAGATTGTTTGTCTGAAATTCCGCTGTTCATTGAAAAGAAATTAAAGGGGTCGGACTAACATGATCGATATTCGACAATTGGATTTGGAGAAAGATAGAAGAATCATTATTACTTCTGATATACATACGAATTTGCCATTATTTAAAAGACTACTTGAAAAAGTGGAGTATTCAACCGAAGATTATTTGTTCATTGTCGGTGACTTATGTGAGAAGGGGCAGGACAGTCTTAGTACCATTGCTTATGTTAGGGAGCTTTCCGCACAGTCGGATCGTGTATTCATTACAAAAGGAAATTGCGATGTTGTCCATGACTATGTCTTTAATAATGTAGAAGGCGTTAAAAATTATATGACGCAACGAAAAGATTCCATTTTGAATGAAATGCTTGCTGCGCAAGGCAAAAGTTTGGAGGAATTTGCCTCATTAGACGAGTTGGGACAGTTTTACCTCACGCATTACCGAGATGAAATCGAATGGTTGAATAGCTTGCCGATTGCTTATGAAACGAATGACTACATACTCATCCATGCTGGCATAGAAAATATACAGAATTGGAAAGAAACGACCTATGAAGTCGCTTTATATACACCCTCATTCTATGAAAAAGGACATCAAGCTGACAAAATAGTTATCGTAGGACATTGGCCAACCGTTAATTATCGAGCAAATACGGTTAGTTCAAACAATCCTGTCATCGATTTAGAAAACAGGATCATTTCGATGGACGGAGGAAATCGAATTAAAAGGGACGGCCAATTAAACGCCATCCTCATAGAAGGCGAAGAAATTTCTTATACATATGTTGATGACTTGAAAGAACAAGTTGTTTATGCAACTCATACTGATAAGACAGGGAGAATCGGCACCGTCACGTATCCGAATTATGAATTGAAAATTATTCGAGAAGAGCCTTTCTTTACGCTTTGTGAAAATAAAACACTCGGCATTGAGCAATGGATTAAGAATGAATTTATTCAGGATGGGGTTTGCAAAGGCGACATAAGCACAACAATGTTGTCTGTTCGTGAAGGAGAAACTGTATCGATTGTCCATGATCAATGCGAAGGCTATGTTTTAGTTAAAAAAGGCGACGGTACGGTCGGATGGATACCGAAAAAATGCTTGTCACCAGAAGTGCAAATACGGAAAGCTGTCGCTGGAGATGAACAGCAAATTGCTGACGTGTGCATCGATGCACAATGGGCAACTTACAGTGAAATATATGACAAGTCTTATATAGAAGGCGTCATTGAGAAGTTCTATACACCAGCGCGGATCCGGCAAGAAATTATGGAGACGAGCGAGGAATGGAACGGGTATTTTGTTGCTGTTCAAAATGGCAAAATTGTCGGTGCAATTGGCGGCGGTATGATTGATGCGAAAGTGGCTGAAGTTTTTGTCCTTTATTTAGACCCAACAATGCGCGGGCAAGGAATTGGCTCGAAACTGCTTTCTTATTTGACAGATATTCAAAAGCAATCTTATGGAGCGGAAGAACAATGGGTTTCCGTCACGAAAGGCAATGGAAAAGGCATACCTTTCTATGAGGCGCGCGGCTTTGTAAAAATGGAAGAGCGTATGAGTTATGAATCACGCCCAGAAGATCAAGCAGTTTCGCTACGAATGAAAAGAAAATTATGATTCATAGGGTACAAGCTATCTGCAAAATGGTAGCTTGTGCTTTTTAAATTACATGACAACTGTCATCTAAGACGATGACATTGCTTACTTAAAATCCATTTACCG
Source organism: Sporosarcina contaminans (assembly GCF_042679045.1). NCBI lineage: Bacteria > Bacillati > Bacillota > Bacilli > Caryophanales > Caryophanaceae > Sporosarcina > Sporosarcina contaminans. The sequence goes on from NZ_JBHTLT010000121.1 coordinate 35,148, forward strand.
TTCTCATATGATGGTTTACAAGGGGAGGGATTTCATGGTATGCACGATTGAAATAAGCAATCTAACAAAAAGTTTTAAAGGAAAGAAAGCTGTTGATGATGTTTCTTTTACGGTCAGCGAAGGGGAAGTTGTAGCGCTCTTAGGTCCGAATGGTGCTGGTAAAAGTACAACGATGCACATGATGTTAGGGCTATTAGAGCCGTCTGCAGGAACAGCGAAATTATTTGGTCTCGTTCCGAACGATCGGCGAGTTCGTGAGCGTATCGGTGTAATGCCGCAACATATCAACCTAATTGACGCGTTAAAAGTGAAAGAGCTCATCTCCTTGTTCAGGAATTATTATGCAAACCCATTATCGTTGGAGGAACTGGTCGGCATTACCGGGCTGACAGGAAATGAGTTAAGTAAACGGACGGATAAACTGTCAGGGGGGCAAAAAAGGCAAGTAGGTTTTATGCTATCGCTTGCTGGAAATCCAGATGTTCTTTTTTTCGATGAACCGACAGTTGGAATGGACAGTACAGTCCGTAAAAAGTTTTGGAAAAAGGTGAAGGAGCTATCGGCAGAAGGGAAAACAATTCTTTTTTCTACACATTATCTTCAAGAAGCGGATGATATTGCAACACGCATCATTTTATTCAACAAAGGGAAGGTCATTGCAGATGGATCGCCGGAAGAAATTAAAGTAAACCATTTACAGCAAACGGTCTCTTTTCGTGCGAAGGAGAGCATTCACGAAGGACAATTGGATAAGTTGCCGAATGTAAAAGCGGTAAATGTCGTGAACGGCTCGTATTCCATATTGACGGATAATGCAGATGCAGTTTTGGCAGAGCTATTTGCAATGAAGATTGGCATTAAGGATATTGGAATTAAAAGAGGTAGTTTAGATGATGTATTTGAACAATTGACGGACAAAGAGGGGGTTTCTTAAATGAAAATGTTAATGAATGAATGCAAAATTGAAGTACTCCGGATTTTTAGAAACCCATATTATGTTTTTTGGTCCTTGTTCATGCCAATATTGTTTTATTTCATTTTTACAAAAGTGTTGAATACAAATATGGATGATCAAGCGTTATGGAACCGCCACTTTCTAATGTCCATCGCTGTTTTCAGTGTGATGGGCAGTTCGATTATGACGTTAGGAATTCGAATGGTGCAGGAAAAAAGTTCAGGCTGGACGACGATGGTGAAAGTGACGCCACTTCCAAGTGTGAGTTATTTTTTTGCGAAAATGATTGGGCAGACATCGGTCCACATATTTTCGATCTTAGTTATTTTTTTAGCCGGTGTCGTCATTAATGGTGTATCGATGCAGATTCATGAATGGTTTTTTTCGGGCGCTTGGATATTAATTGGCTCATTTCCGTTTCTTGCAATTGGTGTGTTGATTGGTACGATGTCGAGAGTAGATACGGCTTCCGGGGTTAGCAATCTACTTTATCTTTCGATGGCGATAACAGGCGGCCTATGGATGCCAATGGAAGCATTGCCGAAAATTGTGCAGCAGATTGGGGAGTACTTGCCGGCTTTTCACTACGGCAGTGGCGCATGGTCCATTATACGCGGGGGCGTTCCCGAAATTAAAAATTTTGTGTTTTTGTTCATTTATCTTGTCCTTTTCATGGTATTATCGGCTTATATTAGAAGGAGACAGGAAGTGGTGTAATGGCGAAGAAAATCAAAGTTTTTCCGAAACGATTCGGCATGGCCCCTTATGTTTTTTTAGTTTATTTATTAATGCCGCTCTATTTTATAATACAGGAAGAAGGAGGAAAGGCAGCAATTGGCTATGCTTTATTGTTGCTTTTTCTACTCTCTTATCGGCAATTATACAATTGGAAAAGTGATGGAAAGTTCTCGTTATGGCTAATTGTGCAGGGTTGCGTGATCGTACTTCTTTCAATATTTTATCATCCCAATAATTTATTTTTAGGATTTTACATATCAAATTTCATTAGTTGGTATGAAAGAGAGAAAAACTTTAAACGGGCAATTGCCGTATTCACACTCGTATACGTAGGAATGATTTCCTATATAACGTATGCATATAACATTCAAAACGTGCTTTTCCAATTACCCTTTATCATTGTAATGCTCATTTCCCCTTTTGCAATCCGGAATATGAATGCGAAAATGGAGTTGGAAAGCCGGTTGGATGAAGCGAATGAACAAATTAGGACGCTCATTAAAAGAGAAGAGCGGATCCGCATCGCACGGGATCTTCACGATACATTAGGACATACTTTATCGTTAATTACATTGCAAAGTCAGGTTATTCAAAGAGTGGCTAATCATCCGGAAAAAGTGAAGACAGAAGCTGAGGGCATTGAAAGAACGTCGAGAACTGCACTTCAGCAAGTACGGGAACTCATTTCGGATATGCGGGTCATTACAGTTGAAGAGGAAATAGCTGAAGCAGAAAAGATTTTGCAAGCGGCGAATATACAATTGCATCTTCATATGCAGGATACTTTGCCCAATATTTCATTGTTGCAGCAAAAGATTATTGGGATGTGCATACGAGAAGCCTCCACGAATATTGTGAAACATAGTAAAGCGAATAATTGTTTTTTGCGAATCGGACGTGATGAAAGCAAGCTGTCGTTGTTCATTCAAGATGATGGGGTCGGAATCCGTGATCAGCAGTGGGGGAATGGTCTGAAAGGTATGGAGGAACGGCTTTCTCTAATAGAAGGAGAACTGTGTGTGGATTCTGAAAAGGGGACGATTTTGCGGATTTCGATACCCATTGTCGTCAAAACCGAGGAAGGGGTTGTTGTGCTATGATTCGAATCGTCATTGCGGAAGATCAGCGAATCCTTCGTGGTGCTTTAGGGACGCTATTGGATTTTGAAAAAGATATAGAAGTGATCGGTCAAGCGGAAAATGGAGAGCAAGCATTGCAAATGGTGCAATCATTACAACCGGATATTTGTCTTTTGGATATTGAAATGCCTGTGAAAAGCGGTTTGGAAGTGGCGGATGAGTTGCAGAAAAATGGTTCCGCTTGCAAGGTAATCATTTTAACGACGTTTGCTCGCCCGGGCTATTTCGAACGTGCTATGAAGGCAAAGGTTCATGGGTATTTATTGAAGGATGGGTCCATTGACGACTTATCGGCGGCGATTCGCAAAGTAATGGCAGGTGGACGTGAATTTGCACCTGAGCTCATAATGAATACGTACCATTCGGATAATCCATTAACTGACCGGGAAATCGAAGTATTGCAGCTGTCCGTGGATGGGAAAACGTCTAAAGAAATTGGTGAGGAGCTGTTTTTATCAGCAGGAACAGTACGCAACTATATGTCTGAAATCCTTCAAAAAGTAGGGGCGAAAAATAAAATTGAAGCGATAGGCATTTGTCGAGAAAAGGGATGGATCTAGCGGATCTCAAATGTTAAGCAGGGGCAGTAAAAGATTGATTCGCAAACTGAATCGCCCGTTGTAACTCCACAACTGCTCGATCCGCAACTACACCCGCTGTTGCCTCCTACCGACCGCTCGATCCACAGTTACAAGCGCTCATTTCATCCTGCTAATCGCCCGAGATGCAAATTCAACCGACAAATGTAACTCCACAAAAATAAATACATATAAATTCCTTATTGACTCCAAATTTTTTATTTGTTACTCTATATTTATCTTTCAGAAAGTAGGTGATGTTTTATGGTGACAATCAAAATGGCTATTGTAAATAGGATTGGATCCATGCATTCACCTGCCATGCCTGTATAGAAGGCATGTTTATTCTGTTATGCGCGTGAAAGCATGGGATCCGATCGGGACCATGCTTTTTTATTTGTGTATAACAGGAGGAATTACAATTGAATCAGTTGATAGAATATGGTTGGAATGAAGAACGTCAAAAGTATTGGAACGATTACATCGTGTCTGGCGGAGAAAAAAATTACGTAGCCGGCCGTGTTACACTTGAGCATAAAAGGATGTATAGAGTTGCTACAGCAGAGGGAGAATGGCTATCTGTCTGTTCTGGAGCTTTTCAGCATGCGGCGTTTGAGCGGCGGGATTTCCCAGCAGTAGGGGATTGGGTAGCTGTAGAGAAAATGCCGGGCGAGGAGCGAGGGATTATTCATACAGTATTGCCACGAACTTCTCTTTTTTCAAGGAAAGCTGCGGGAACTACGATTGCGGAGCAAATGATCGCAGTGAATGTCGATATCGTTTTTCTTGTTATGTCTATGAATGATGACTTCAATGTACGGCGATTAGAACGTTACTTAGTGGCGGCTTATGATTCCGGCGCATTGCCAGTCATTGTCTTAACGAAAATGGATTTGTGTGACAATCCGGAATTGTATATAGAAGAAGCGCAGCAAACTGCAATTGGTTCAGATGTTGTAGCGGTTAGCGTCGTGACAGGAGATGGAATCGATACTCTATCTAAAATGCTGAAGAACGGAAAAACTGCAGCTCTATTAGGCTCATCGGGTGTCGGTAAATCATCGCTTATTAACGCTTTCTGTGGAGAGGATCGTATGGCGGTACAAGGGATACGGGAAGACGATGCGAAAGGTCGGCATACGACGACGCACCGTGAATTAATTAAAATTCCAACAGGCGGTATTTTAATCGATACGCCGGGTATGAGAGAGTTTCAATTATGGAATGAAAGTGAAAGCTTGGATTCAGGCTTTAAAGATATTGAGACCTTGGCAGAAGCTTGCAAGTTCCGGGATTGTGGACACCGCTCAGAGCCGGGCTGCGCAATCCAGGCAGCACTTGCAAAAGGTGTTTTGCCGATAGAGCGATATGACAATTACTTGAAATTGCAAAAAGAACTTGCCTTTTTAGATAGAAAAATGGATCGCCAAGCACAAATTGCCGAAAGGAATAAGTGGAAACAAGTAACGAAAGGAATGCGGAAGCACCCTTCAAAGAAAAAGAAATGAATTTAGAGGCTGGGACATAACGAACTTCAAATAAGGAAAAAGAGAAATTGAGCTCGCTCAATTTCTCTTTTTCCTGTTTTTTTACGGTAACCTTACTGGTTGGCCGTGAATTTCCGTAAATTCACGGCCATTAGCGCAAGGCCCATTTCGTTTTCAACCTTCGATTTTCCTCGAACGGAAAATCGAGTGAAACGCAAATTAGCCTTTAAAAATCCAAAAACTGGTTCTACGTCAATTGTTCGCTGACGATAAATTGAATCTGTTTTTTCTTCTGAAAGCCTTTCTCTTACATATTCTTTTTGCTGTTCCCACTTCTTGTTCACCATTAGTGTTCGATTGTTTCCTTCTTTTGCTTTCGTACACAATGAACGAAATGGGCACCCTGAACAGTCTTCGCATTCGTAAACTTTAAATTCTCGCGTGAAACTAGACTTATCCGTGCGGACAGAGTGATATTTAAATGGGAGGCGCTGCTGATTCGGGCATAAGTACACATCATTTTCTTCATCATACTGCCAGTTTGCAGAATTGAATTTGTTCGTTTTGTATTTCTTCTTTGTTTTATTTTGGGGTTATGTCATTTAGTGAATATTTATGAGTTTGTGAGTAATGAGGTTTATGTGTTTTTGAAGAGGTTAATGCGTTATTTATGCAATTTATGCTCGTTTGGGAAGCTCTATGCGCAATCGATGTTATTTATGCTCCATGCAATGACACTTATGCGTATTTGAAATGATTTATGCGTTTTCGAATAAAAGAATCTGTTGCTCCTATAAAAGGGGCTGTCCAGAAAGTCAGTGAAAACTGATTTTCTGTGATAGTCCCTTTCTGGTTGGAGAATAAATGGGGAACCCCTGACAACCGTCGCTTTCCGTTC
>NZ_JBHTLT010000122.1:0-42387 GCF_042679045.1 Sporosarcina contaminans
TGGAACGGAAAGCGACGGTTGTCAGGGGTTCCCCATTTATTCTCCAACCAGAAAGGGACTATCACAGAAAATCAGTTTTCACTGACTTTCTGGACAGCCCCTTTTGATATTCCTTACTCTGTTTCTTTTATTGAGGTTATGATTCGTTTCAGCACCTTGTATCTATATGACAGATAGAACCGTGTCTATGTTTTAAAATGAGGATCGCTGAGAACACCATTCAATAAACAAAATAAACAGCGATCCTCTCCTCGATGAAAAGAAATAGATCACTGTTTTTAAATTACTTTCAATCATATGAGTTCCGTTGGTTGAAGTCTATATCTGCGACTCCTGTCGGGGGAGTGAAAGCCGTAACGAAGAACGGCTTTTGCGAGTAAAAGCGTAGCGTTGGGAGTACGAATGCAAAACAGATGCCTTAATTTCTACGACAATCGCAGAAGTTAAGGGAAATCAACTCTTTATGGTTCCCCGTCCCACGGAAAGCGTCAAGTCGGAACGTAAATCGACAGTTAGTGTTTAGGGCTTCATCAATTGAAGCTTTAAAGATTAAAAAAGGAATTGGAAAAAGACCGCATCGAATGCAATCAGGTCTCTTTCCATTCAAATGATTACTCTTCCTATTTATACACCGACTGTTTCTTCTTCTTTTTGATAGCGAAGGACTGGCTTCCTTGCAGCTTTCGTTTCGTCCAAGCGGCTAATAACCGTTGTATGAGGTGCTTCTTGAACAATTTCAGGGCTTTCCTCAACCTCTTTCGCGATTTGGATCATCGCATCGATAAAAGAATCCAACGTTTCTTTTGATTCTGTTTCTGTTGGCTCAATCATCATTCCTTCCTCAACATTCAGAGGGAAGTAAATTGTAGGTGGATGGAATCCAAAATCCAATAACCTCTTTGCCATATCCAACGTGCGGACACCCAATTTCTTTTGGCGTCTGCCGGATAGGACGAATTCATGCTTACAATGCTGTGGATATGGAAGATCGAAATACGGTTCCAACTTTCTCATCATATAGTTTGCATTTAATACTGCGTATTCCGTTACAGCTTTTAAACCATCAGGTCCCATCGAACGAATATACGTGTATGCGCGCAAATAAATGCCAAAGTTTCCGTAGAATGGCTTCACTCGCCCAATTGATTTAGGACGATCATACTCAAATGTATATTGGTCCTCTTTTTTGACTAATACCGGTTTTGGCAAATAAGGAGCCAATTCTTTCGTAACCCCTACCGGACCGGATCCTGGACCGCCTCCTCCATGAGGACCTGTAAACGTCTTATGCAAGTTCAGATGGACAGCATCGAATCCCATATCTCCAGGGCGCGCTTTTGCCATGACAGCATTTAAATTTGCACCGTCATAATACAACTTACCGCCGACGCCATGGACGATTTTCGCCATTTCAAGGATTTCTTCCTCAAATAAACCTAAAGTATTAGGGTTCGTTAACATGAGTGCAGCCGTTTTCGGACCAACCTTCGCTTTTAAATCTTCGATGTCGACTAATCCGTTCTCATTCGACTTCACTGTAACCGTATCAAACCCAGCTACCGCAGCAGACGCAGGGTTCGTTCCGTGAGCAGAATCGGGCACTAATACTTCTGTTCGTTCAGTTTCTCCATTGGCTTCATGAAATGCGCGAATCATCATAAGAGCAGTCCATTCGCCATGAGCTCCAGCTGCCGGTTGCAACGTTACTTCATCCATTCCCGTAATTTCGGATAGATGCTCCTGTAAATCATACATAACTTCCATTGCGCCTTGTACAGTAGATTCATCTTGCAATGGATGAACATTTGCAAAACCAGAAAAACGAGCTACCGCTTCGTTTATTTTCGGATTGTATTTCATCGTACATGAGCCTAATGGATAGAAACCTGTATCAACGCCATGGTTGCGGTTCGACAATGCTGTGTAATGACGCATAATATCTAACTCCGACACTTCAGGAAGCTCCGCGTCTTCTTGTCGCACAAAGCCGTTTGGCATTAGGTCAGATAAAGCCACCTCTGGTACATCCAATGCTGGAAGGCTGTAGCCGATCCTTCCTTCTTTTGAAAGTTCAAAAATTAAAGGTTGGTTCTCTTTATGCATGAATGGCCTCCATTTCCTGCACGAGTGCATCGATTTCTTCTTTCGTCCGCTGCTCAGTAACGGCAATAAGCACATGATTTTCAAGCTCTGGATATGTCAAGCTTAAATCATAGCCGCCGATTATTCCTTTTTTAAATAACTCGGCATTTATTTCTTTAACTGGCTTTTTGCAAGCGACAACAATCTCATTGAAATGAGCATCACTAAATTTCACGTCAAAACCTGCTTTTGCAAATGCATTTTTGGCATAATGAGCTTTGGCTATGTTTTGATATGCAATTTCTTTTACGCCATTTCTGCCTAAAGCTGTCATCGCTACAGATGCAGCAAGTGCATTTAAAGCTTGGTTCGAACAAATATTAGATGTCGCTTTATCGCGGCGAATATGTTGCTCACGGGCTTGGAGCGTTAATACATAACCTCTTCTGCCTTCTTCGTCAGTCGTTTCTCCTACCAGTCTGCCTGGCATTTTACGCATCAATTTTTTAGTCGAAGCGAAATACCCGCAATGAGGACCTCCAAATTGCTCTGGAATGCCAAATGGCTGTGCATCGCCTACTGTTATATCTGCTCCTAAAGCTCCAGGTGGTGTCAATACGCCAAGTGCAAGAGGATTAGCAGACACAATGAATAAACTGCCTTTTTCATGTGCCATTTGACCAATTTTTTGCAAGTCTTCAATTTGACCGAAGAAATTCGGATATTGAACCATTACAGCTGCTACATCTTCATTTAATAGTTGCCCTAATTTTTCAATACTGCTAACGCCGTTTTCCTGTGGAATTGTGACTACTTCCAAAAATTGGCCGGCGGCATAAGATTTAACAACATCTCGGGATTCAGGATGAATCGCTTCCGAGACTAACAGCTTCTTACGGCGCGTATGGCCAGCAGATAAAGTACCAGCTTCTGCAAGTGCTGTGCCGCCGTCATACATTGACGAGTTCGCAATTTCCATTCCTGTCAATTCACAAATCATCGTCTGGAATTCAAAAATCGCTTGCAGTTCACCTTGTGAAATTTCTGGTTGGTAAGGTGTATAAGCGGTGTAGAATTCAGATCTTGAAATGACATGATCAACAATGATCGGCTTGTAATGATCATACACACCAGCGCCCAGGAATGATGTATAGGATTTCGAGTCGGCATTTTTTGCAGCAAGGCTTGAAAGTTCTTTTAAAAGTTCAGTTTCGGATTTCGCTTCTTTAATTTTCAATTCACCTTTAAAGCGGACCTCTTCAGGAATATCCTCAAATAATTCATCAACCGTTGCGATGCCGATTGCCGACAACATTTCATCACGGTCTTTATCCGTCATTGGAATGTACCGATGCTTCATATCACATATCTCCTCTTCAGTAATTTAACGTTTATAGAAAGGTGTTGCGATAACTGTTGCCTTCAAACGACGATTACGGACTTCAACTTCAACTACTGTGCCGACTTCCGCATGCTCACTAGCTAATAATGCAAATCCGATGTTTTTCTGCAATGTTGGCGATTGCGTTCCAGTTGTCACTTCACCGACTTCTTCATCTTCGATATAAACTTTATATCCCGTGCGCGGAATTCCTTTGTCGATCATTTCCAAACCGACCAGCTTACGTGTGATGCCATTTGATTTCTGTGCAGATAGAACTTCTTTGCCGATAAAATCAGCATCTTTACCAAGTTTTACAACAAAGCCTAAATTTGCTTCTAACGGGCTAATGTCTTTTGACAGCTCCTGTCCGTATAAAGGCAAGCCAGCTTCAAAGCGCAGAGTATCACGCGCACCAAGTCCAGCAGGTACAATTCCTTCTTCTTTACCAGCTTCAAGTATAGCTGGCCATAGAGCAACAATCGCATCAGGCGAAGCGTAAAGTTCAAAACCATCTTCACCTGTATATCCAGTACGGGAAATTAGGACATCATGTCCCGCTACATTGACATGTTCTTTGAAACGGAAAAATTTAATTTCATCCAGAGGTTCGGTTGTTAACTTTTGCAAAATTTCTTGCGATTTCGGCCCTTGTAATGCCAATAATCCGTACTCGGAAGAGCGGTCATCAATATGCACGTCGCTTGCAGCGTGTTCTTTCATCCATGCAACGTCTTTATCAATATTCGATGCGTTGACGACTAATAGGTAATCATTGTCTTGGCGTTTATAAATGAGCAAATCATCGACAGTGCCGCCGTTTTCATAGCACATGACAGTATATTGGGCTTGCCCATCCTTCAATTTTGATACGTCATTTGTACAAAGTGACTGCAAAAAAGAAAGCGCCCCTTCACCTGATACAAAAACTTCTCCCATATGGGATACATCGAATAGACCTGCTTTTGTCCGGACAGCTTCGTGTTCAGCTTTAATGCTTGAAAACTGTACAGGAAGTTCCCAGCCGCCAAAGTCAATCGTCTTTCCGCCATAGGCTTTATACTGATCAAACAATGGCGTTCGCTTCAAAGTCGTTTCTGTCACCTTAAAATGCCCCCTAACGTTTATTTTTAGATAAAAAAAGACAGAAGTCCCCTAATAAGAGAACCTCTGTCCATGTACCTGAAAGTTTGACCTTACGGCTTTCCTCGTTGGTGGCCGATCATCCATCGGCGCTCTCCAGAGATGCGTCCTGAACGAGTCTTGTTACCTGAGAGATTCATAACCTTCGTTACTTGCTCCTTCGGTGACGCCTTATGCGTGCTCTCCCCATCCATTCATCCGCCATATGTAATTGAATATTAATGTGTAAGATTCGGACAATAATTGCCCTTTCACCTAACATCTTAACATTTCATTTAAGGAAGCGCAATCTTTTTTATGAATTTAGAGATTTCACGTACAAAATAATTGTTTTTTTGTGAAACGTTCGTGTTTAGGTAGTGATTTCATTATCGAACAATTTAATATGCTTATCTAAACTATCCTTTTAATCTATTAATTTGAAAAGCGACGTATTGTGAAATTTCATGAAGAGAACGATTCGTCGTCTCTACCTTAAAATGTGCACTTTCCATATAATAAGCTTTCCTTTTATTAAATAGGATTTCTAATTCTTCTCGGGTGGATTTTTGCACGATAGGCCGATTAGGATCCGTTGAGACTCTACGCCAAATATCCCGGAAGGTAGAATTCAAATAAAATACTAGCCCGGAGCTTTTCATCAATTCTCTATTTTCAGCTCGCATTGGTACACCACCCCCGGTAGCGATTATACAATACTCGTCTGGAAAGGTTTTTAGAAATTCTGTTTCAATATCCCTAAATCCTTCCTCACCATACGTTTCGAATATCTGCGGAATGGTCATACCTATCATCTTTACTATTTCGGCATCCATATCATAAAAGGGCATATTCACTAATGGAGTAAGCCGTTTTCCGACAGCGCTTTTCCCAGATCCCATAAAGCCTACCAAATAAACTTTTTTCATCTCTTCAACCGCCTTGCCTCATTATCTTCAACGTCTCTTTTTCATAATGCATTTCTATTGAATCGAATGTTCTATATAAATTACTATGCCATGAAACGATGTTGAAAAGAAAGAGGCTAACGAAAAAAAGTAAGACAATGCAAGCGGCTAGTGTGGTTCCTTTTTCATTCTGGATATATACCAATCACAAACCCCCTTTCCCTAACCTGGCCGTCAGTCATTGTAACTTGCACATTCAAAAACTCTCCCGATCGAGAAAAATGAACAGACCTAACATTTGTATACAGTGGAATATGCCCCATTCCAAAAACCGTTTTCCGAATGACCGAGCCGCTTTGACCGATTTCTATTTCTCCTCTGTCTGTTATGAAATATATCGCTCTGCCTTCTTTCGTAATATGAAACTCTTTTACGTCTGCTATATAAGATTGTAGATCAATCGCAAAAAGCTCCCATTCTACTGATGAATAATCTTGGAGTTGATTTTCAATCGGTGCTTTCCAAAAATAAAATAGGACGACGAATTGCAGAAAGATCGCCATGATCGCCAATTGAAATAACGACTCCAACAACGTATATCCCTTTTCATCCTTTAACCAATGCATCGCTCATTATCCTCGCCATGCAACTCATATGTCACACAAATTTTTTGTCCCAATACAATCCATTCAAAATTTATGCCATTTATCATTCTCACACCTTCCACTATACCGGTCGTTTCATATAAAATAGCGCTTTGATAAGCCAATTCTGCAGCGTGCATCGTATATTTTTTCTTATCTAATTGGTAAGCAAGCTTTGAGGCGAACGGAAGCAAAGTGCCAAAAATGCCTATAATCACAAAAAGCGAAAGTATTGTTTCTGGCCATGAAAAGCCTTTCTCATTGATCATGTTTAATTACCCTCCCATGCTCAAGCTGAAAAGCTAAACGAACATCCCCTCGGCTTGTCCGGAAAACAATCGAACCGGTTTTAAGTATATGTCCGTTCGGATGAAATGCCACTTCATTCAGTGAGCTGCTGCTGACGAAACGCATAGAAGGCGGAAAATCAATTGTTGCAATTTCTGTCGTGTTTGGCGCGTAAAGGGAATACGATTTTCCACTATTTCTAAATTTAATTGTTGTATGCGCTTCGTTTGCTATCGAATATGCTTGCATTTGGTGAACAGAAGAAATGAAAACCGCAATTGCTTCATCTTCAGATTGCTCCCTTATCCAACGGTCCCCGAATGGAATAATTAAAAGGATCAAAATGCTAACGATTGATAGAACAAGAAGCAGTTCCAATAGGGTGAAGCCTTTCTCTCTAAACTTATCAGTCCGTATCTCCACCTGAATCTGCTACCCCTTCCGCAGTAACCAATCCATCTGAATCAATCGTTACCGCCCTACCATCCGGACATTGAGGAAGCTCAGGCATATATTCTTCATCCATCAAATCTTCTGCAGTCGGGACAGTATGATGATCCATCCGATACGCTTCAACTTGTCCTTGCACCATCTTGACATATGCATTGCATCCCTTCTGGTCAATCGATTTCGAGTGTTTCGTCACATTCGGTATTGCAATTAGCACTAACACGGAAATAATAAGCAGGACGATCATCATCTCTATTAAAGTGAAGCCTCTATCATTCAATAGTTTCATTTATAGTCACTCCTCATATTTTGTCGATCATGCCATAAACAGGCAACAGCAATGATAAATATGCCAAAAGAATGCAAATGGCAATCAAACTAAATAGGACTGGCTGCACTAATCCCATCTTCTTAGTCAATTCAACCTCGATCATTTCAGTTAAATGTTCTCCGTAAATAATAAGTTCCTTCGGTAAATGACCGGTATTTGCGCCATGTTTTGCAAAGGTAGTTAATTCTTTATTCAACCCATACGTCAAGTCGATCGCCTTATCAAAATCGACTCCATAGATGACCAGTTCCATGATTTCCGAACCGATCGTGCTTAAAATCGGATCCACATTCTGTTCTGCAATTATTTGAAGGGCGTCTTGCATAGATATTCCCGATTGCAGTAAACTTCCTATTTCTGATGCAAAATCCCTTGTAGTTATGTTCATGAAAAAAGTTTTTAGGAAAGGCAATGACATCATAAAACGTATTTTGTTTTTCGGAAGCATTTTCCGATAGGCAATCATGCCACCTAACGTAATGATAAAAATTGCTACGCCGATCATCGTCGCTGCATCCGGAATCCTTGCCACTATAGTTGGAAGTGATGCGAATATAGTAGAAGAGTCAGTTTGCCTTGCTAAGGATAGTGCTTGCAAATTAGGAAGAAAGAAATTTCTGAACAGCAATAAAAGCATTGCCATAAAAAGAAAAAGCGCTAGTGGATAAAGAAGGAGGCCTTTTAATTTCTTCCTTCGTTGTTCTGAGTTCTTTAAACGCTCCGATAGTCCTTTTAACGCTTCGGGTAGCTGCCCATTCATTTCACCGATGACAATTGGAAGAAGCTTTGAGGATGGCAAACCTAATCTCCCTAAAATTTCAGTCACACCAAGTCCTTCGCTGAAATCCTTTTCTACTTGCAATGTCTTCTCTTCATACTGTTTTATATGATGCGGCAAAAGAAGCATCAAACCATCATAGAAAGTATATCCTTCCATTAATAAAGCGGATAAACGCGATAAAAACATTGCTTGATTGTTTAAAGATGTCTGACGACTATTCAAACGAGCAAAAAATCGACACTTCATACGTACAAACCTTCGGAAACAGTATATTTTTGAACAACGGTTTCTATTTGCATCTCTTGCGGAATTTCAACCCGTTCTCCGTGAATAATACGATCTGATACGATATTGAGCATTTCCCCTTGAATGATTTGAAAGACAGCGCTGATTTCTCCATCTGTTTTAGTGATTAAACGCTGAGAAGATATGCAAACAATTGTCTGTCTTAGCTCTTCAGGCGTTATGCCGAAATCCATTAACCGATAAAAACACCCAACAGCATCTTTAGAATGGACAGTAGTTAAAACTAAATGACCTGTCAGAGCTGCTGCCACTGCAATCTTCGCTGTTTCCGCATCTCTTATTTCCCCAATCATAATGACGTCAGGTGAGTGCCGTAAAATAGCTTTCAATCCTGTCGCATACGTCATGCCGGCCCGTTCATTTACTTGTATTTGCAACAGATGGCTATGATTGTTTTCCACCGGATCTTCAAGAGTGATAACATGCCTGTCTAATTCATTTACACAATGTGCTGTTAAAGAGTAAATAGTCGTCGTTTTACCGCTTCCTGTCGGACCTGTCATAATGAGAAGTCCTTGTCTCTTGGATGCAGCTTCTCGAAGCTGCTGCTCCCACTCATCCTCTATACATAGCTGTGAAAGAGGAACAATTTTATCATGTTTTTGTAACCGGATAACAACGCTTTCCTTCATTTGAATTGAAGGGATGGTTGACACCCGAAATGAATAATTTTCGTTTTGGAATTGTTTATGGAAAGATCCGCTTTGAGGTTTTCTTTTATCGCTTATATCTAAAGAGGAGAGAAACTTGAAAAATGAAATCATTCGGACCGATAACTGTAGGGGGAATGTATCGACCCGTACTATTTTCGCGTGTTTTTTAAAAAGAATTTCGTATCCGTTGCGAGTAGGTACAAAATGAATATCTGAGGCCTCATATTCAATCGCTTTTAATAAAAGCTTAAAACTTTTTTCTTCAATGAGATTATCCTTACGCTCCATCGAATCCCCCTTTCTACTAAACGGAAGACCGCATTCCGCCTTACTCAAAGTATAGGATGGCTCCATTAAAAATGAAAGACTTTCCACGAAGGTCGAATTTTCGTCTGCCGATATCGCTTAAAATAGAATTGTGCAAGCCGAATTTTCCTCAAATTCGTTTTTTACGTTTGAACGATTATTTTTAGAATAAATCGAAACTTTTATAAATGGAAGCCGTCTAATTTGGAAGCAGGGAGGGAGTAAGATGAAAAGGTTTTTAATTGGCATATCGCTTTTCTCATTTTTAATAATTGTAGGTTGTTCAGTAAAAGAAACGAAAAGTGAGGAACTATTGCCAGAGGGAATTCCTGAATTTGTACAGGAAAGCGATTTCGATAAGATTGATTGGAATAAAAAGGCTGTGACATTTGATCGCAATATGATCGGAAATGAAAACAAATTAGGCGTTATCGGCATGGATCAGCCTAGTTTGCATGCACAAAAATGGATGTGGCATTTATGGGGGATCGATCATTCCACAAATCCAACATTGACAGTTGTCGGTTTTCATAAAGAGACTGGTACCGTCCATCCAATTTTATCAACGGGATGGTCTATGGGCCTGAGCGGACCGAATAATGGAGCTGATGCACATACACCATCTACCGTAACAATACCAAAAGCAGGAGAGTGGGCATTTATACTGTGTATACCGACGAAAACATATTTGATATTTTGGTAACCGACATTACCGAATAACAGTATTTTCATGGAAAATGCTTGACGAACGTCAGGCATTTTTTTGAATTTTAATTCCCTCTATTCTCGCACATTCCCAATTCTGCATGCATTGTTAATTTCATCATGATGCTACTTTGCGTCATAATAATTAGCATTCTCGTTATTGATGTTTCACCCTATAACAGTGGATTTTTATTACAGTGACCGTTTTTCAGTTCAGATTGCTATTTTTAACCACTCTACATCCACCAAAACATTAAAATGCGTACTATTTTCACTAAAGGATCTCATAGTTTTGGAAAATGTCTATGCCATCTTATGTAGATAATCGATAAATTGAACAGACAAAAAGGCAATTACGTCTCAGCGTAGTTGCCTTTTTATGGAACTATACATTACAATACCGTACTCGCTTTTTCACGGATCACTTGTTGAATGCCATTTTTCTCATCCAATAAAAGGACCGTCGGTTCATGTACTTTTGCTTCCTCGTCAGACATGAAAACGTAAGAGATAATAATAACAATATCTCCGGGCTGGACAAGCCTCGCTGCCGCGCCGTTGACGCAAATAACACCGCTACCCCGTTCACCTGCAATAATATACGTTTCAAAGCGAGCTCCGTTATTGTTGTTGACGATTTGCACTTTTTCATTCGGCAATAGTCCTGCTGCATCCAATAAATCTTGATCGATTGTTATGCTTCCTACATAATTTAAATTTGCTTCTGTCACTGTTGCTCGATGCAATTTACTATTCATCATTGTTCGAAACATTTAGTTTACCCTCTTTAGTTGACATAATAATATTATCTATTAATCTCGCCTTTTCAAATTTCACCGCACAAGCGATAATGATTTCTTTGGAATGCTCCTCAATCGGCTGCAAATCAGGGAAGGATAAAATTTCCACATAATCTATTTCACCGGTCGTTTCCGAGCAAATCATTTCTTTCACCATTTGAATGGCTTCTTCTGGATGCTTTCCTTGTTCTATATATTTCGCGCCTTTCTGCAATGCCTTATAAATTGCAGGGGCTTCCTTCCTTTCAACTCCGCTTAATTTTACATTTCGTGAGCTTTTCGCCAAACCATCCTCTTCCCGAACGATCGGCACTCGGACAATCTTTGTCCGTAAATTGAAATCATGGACAAAAGATTCAATTATGGAAAGCTGCTGCGCATCTTTCATCCCGAAATAGGAACGATCCGGGTCAACGATATTAAATAGTTTCAATATAACCTTCAGCACACCATCAAAATGCCCCGGCCGTTTCGCACCACATAACACGCTTTTTTGTTCGCCAGGAAGAATGCGAATACCGCTTTCATGTGGATACATTTCATCAACAGAAGGTATGAATACAATATCTACACCTGCCGAAGCGGCTAACTGTAAATCCCGTTCTTTATCTCGCGGATAAGTTGCATAATCCTCATTCGGTCCAAACTGGGCAGGATTGACAAAAATGCTCATGACGACGAGATCATTTTCTTCCCTTGCATACTGAACTAAGGAGAGATGCCCTTCATGTAAATAGCCCATTGTCGGCACGAATCCTACGGTTTTACCTTTTCGATCGTTACGGTCCAATAGCTTGCGCATTTCCTCAATCGTTTCGATCACTTGAAGCTTTGTTTGTTTCGTTCCTTCGATATTACTTGCCACCATACATGGCCTCCAGCTCTGCTTCTTTCATCGTAAATTGGTGTTGCTCGGCAGGAAAACCTCCTGATTTCACTGCTTCCGCATAGCTTTGGAGCCCATTTCGTATCGCTGTGCCAGCATCTGCATAAGCCTCTACAAACTTCGGAATATGATGATCGCCATATTTGATCGTATCGTGAAAGACCAACACTTGACCATCTGTTTTTGCTCCAGCACCAATGCCAATCGTCGGAATAGTTATAGCTTGAGAAACTCGTTCGGCTAATTGATAAGGAATGCATTCCAACACGATCATACATGCTCCAGCAGCTTCGCAAGCTTTTGCATCTTCGATCAGCTTTTCTGCAGCCTCAGCTGTTTTCCCTTGTACTTTATAACCGCCTAGGACAGCGGCTGATTGCGGTAACAGACCTAAGTGCGCTACGACAGGAATACCTGTATCCGTCAGTAGCTGTATTTTATTAATTACATTCCCTGCCCCTTCCAACTTCAAAGCGTTTGCTCCAGTCTCTTGGAAAATACGTGTTGCTTCCTTTAGTGTTTGATCGGTCGAACCATGATAAGAACCGAAAGGCATATCGACGACTACAAACGTTTCCTTTGCCCCTCGCCGTACAGCCTTGCCATGGTGAATCATATCATCCACGGTTACAAATGCTGTAGAATCATATCCTAAAACGACCATTCCTAAAGAATCTCCGACTAAAATAACATCAATTCCTGCTTGTTCTGCTAGTTTTGCAGATGGATGATCGTACGCTGTCAGCATGACAATTTTCTCTTGTTCACGCTTCATCCTCATAAAATCAGCCGTGCTTTTCATTTCTTACCCTCTCCTTTTCTTCAATTGAGAGGAGAAAACCGAAAAACCCTTCCGTCAAAAATAGGACAGAAGGGTTGTGTGCCACAAATTCATTTATACCCATTGACCGTCTGCGATCAAATGAGTCTGGTATTATGGTTTCCTCCGTCCCTGTCTTTTACAAGATCAAGGCAGAACGTATTGAATTGCTATTATAATTGCCTACTTTTTGGTGCAGTTCAATGTGATACTGCCCATCGGTTTTACTATACCAAATCTTCATAAAGTTGTATACTGATTATTTTTTAATTTCGATATCTGCCGAGAAGATCGCTCGAACAGACCCGTCATCCATTTTTAGCTCCAAAAGCCCATCATCTGAAATACCAATTGCCGACCCTTCAATTGTTTCATTGAGCATGACGGCACGGATCCGTTTCCCTTCAATATTTGCATAGCTTTCCCATAATAACTTAATAGGACTGAAACCATGCTTTTCATACATTGTCGTATATAGTTCAAGGTAGTATAAAATTTCTGCGATCAATCTGGAGCGATCTACTACTTGACCTCCTTCCAAACGAAGCGATGTTGCAATCGACTTTAATTCGATAGGGAAATCTTCTTCAGTCTGATTAACATTCATTCCAATACCTAAGATGATCGCTTTTACTCGATCGGGATCCGCTTGCAATTCAGTTAAGATACCGGTCATTTTTTTCCCTGAAATCATTATATCATTCGGCCACTTTATCGTTGGTTCAATCCCTGTCAATTCTTCAATGGCTCGAACAATTGCAACGGCAGCTACTAAAGTCATCTGGGGCGCTTGATGTGGCATAAGTGACGGCCGAATAACGATGCTCATCCAAATGCCTTTTTGCGCCGCTGAATTCCATGGCCTTGACATTCTTCCCTTTCCTGCTGTCTGCTCTTCAGCAACAAAAAGTGTGCCGTCGTCTGCATTTGCTTGCGCAGCATCATGGGCAATGAGCTGTGTCGATGGACAGCTTTCATAATAATGAATGATCTTGCCATAGTGATCCGTTTTTAAATGCTGTTGAATATTGGCAGCATTAATTCGGTCAGGTGAGGAAAGCAATACATACCCTTTTTTTCGAATTGAAGCAATTTCATAACCTTCTTCTTCAAACTCTTTTATATACTTCCAAATCGCCGTTCTTGATAAGCCGTATTCATCCGCGAATTCCTGGCCGGATATAGGGGCCCCGTTTGCTTCGAACAGCCTTTTTAAAAGCTCATGCTTGACGTTTGAATTCACTTAGAAACCATTCCTTTAAATGCTTACTTGTATTGATGCACTGTCCATATAATACTGCCCGTTCAGCTCTATAGAGCCATTCTCCGAGCCATTTTCCACCACGTTGTCCAGTCCATTCCATTAAATCTTTTCCGTTTATACACAAATCCTCTTTAGACTGGATCGGCAATTTACCTTTCATTTCACGCAACTCTTCAATCGTCATATATTCTTTATTAGGATATAATGCATGGAAAATTCTTTCCGTTATTTGTAACACGCTTTCAGTATATTTATACAGTTGATCAGTTCCAAACTTTCCAGCCAGCCTCTCCTGAAACGCTTCTGATACTGCAGTGAGAAACTGCTTGTCCTGATTCGATAACTTATAAGCTTTAAACAGGTCCTGCGGATTGAATTTGCCTACGATCATGAAGGCAGCCCATCCATGCAATGGAGAAGAAAAAGGAGCACATGCAGACAGCATCCCTATTTCCTGTGGAAATAATGGCAGCTCGCGATGCAGATTACTTTCTACCAAAATGGTCAATGCTCTTTCTACATACTTCCCAATGAACAGTTTGTCCATTTCAGTCTTAATGCGCTCTACGGATATATGACCGATTAGTGGAGCATTATTTTTTAATGCATTCGCTGTATCTTTTTCTATTGCGAACCCTAAAGTAGAGGCAAATCGCACTGTTCGGATGATGCGCAAAGCGTCTTCTTGAAAACGATCGTCAGCATTGCCTACAGCTCGAATTAGCCTTTTCTTAATATCCTCTTGGCCACCGAACGGATCGATGCATAAACCGTCCAAAGTCAATGCTAAAGCATTCATCGTAAAATCCCTGCGTTTCAGATCTTCTTCCAAAGAACGGACAAAATGGACTTCATCCGGCCTTCGATGATCCGCATATGTACCTTCCGTTCGGTAGGTCGTTACTTCGATCGGTTCTCCATACATCATGACGAGTACAGTTCCATGCTGAATGCCAACATCGAATGTATGCGAAAAAACCTCTTTCACTTCAGTAGGCATTGCGGAAGTTGCGATATCAATATCCGATGCCTCTTTCCCTAAAAGATGATCTCTCACGGAGCCGCCGACAAAAACTGCTTCATAGCCTGCATCCATTAATTGCCTTACAACTTCCCGACTTGCAGCCGTACCGAAACTCATCGACCTTTGCCACCTGCCAATTCATAATACAAACGTTCATATTGCTGAACAATCGAATCCGAATTAAATTTTTTAAAGGCAGTATGGAACGCATTTTGCCTAAACTCCTCATGTAAATGCTCATTTTCGAGCAAAAGCAATGCTCGCTCTGCAGCTAATTGCACATCTCCTATTTCGACAAGATAGCCGTTCTTCCCATCTTCAATCACCTCAGGAATTCCGCCGATATTCGTGCCGATTGCCGGTACTCCGCATGAAAATCCTTCTAACAAAACAAGTCCAAATGCCTCTTTTTCAGATAAAAGAAACAGCACATCACTGATTGCTAATAACTCCGGCAAGTCATCACGCTTTCCAGTGAATATAATATCTTCTTGCAGTCCTTCATTTTTCACCATTTCATGTAAACCTATTAGTTCTGGGCCTGTTCCGACTAACAGTAATTTTGAACTGCAACGCTCTCTAATAATTTTAAAGCTATTGATTATGTCGCCAATTCTTTTAACGCTTCTAAAATTAGAAATATGAATGATGACTTTTTCTTCTTTTCCGATCCCTAAATCACTTTTTAAAGTCTTTGGATCGACAGGGTGGTATTTTTCTTCATCAATAAAATTATAGATCGTCAAAATTTCCTTATTCGGTTTAATTAAAGACAATGTTTCTTGACGAAGCGATTCTGAGACAGCTGTCGTTATGTCCGATTTATTTATGCCATACCGCACAGTGTTTCTCAATGTAAGGTCATGTCCCAATATCGTTACATCTGTCCCGTGGAGTGTCGTAATGACGCCGATATCTGAATTAGCCATATCTTTTGCTAACGCTGCGGAAATGGCATGAGGAACTGCGTAATGCACGTGAAGCAAGTCCAAATGCTCTTGCTCGATTACTTGAGCAATCCGATTTGCTAATGCAATGTCGTATGGCGGATACTTAAATACTGCATAGCCATCAATTTTCACCTCATGAAAATGGACATTCGGATGGACATCTAAACGAAAAGGTTTACTCGATGTAATAAAATGCACCTCATGTCCTTTTTCTGCCATCTTTTTTCCTAACTCCGTAGCGACTACACCTGATCCGCCCAACGTCGGATAACATATGACACCGACTTTTAATTTTTTCATGACCACACCTCTTTCGCCATTCAATCAATTATGCCTCTTTAATCATTCACTATAAAGAATCCTTTATAATAATTAGTCAATGACTATAGTAATTTTTCGAGACCATAAATAAGATCCGTTCTGCCGACAACATCCCGGATTGCCATCATTATGCCAGGCATAAAACTTTTCCTGTCGAATGAGTCATGACGAAGCGTCAGTAATTCCCCTTCCCCACCTAATAGCACTTGCTGATGCGCCAATAATCCCGGAAGACGGACGCTATGAATTTTCATGCCTTCTACATCAGCACCACGAGCGCCATTTAAATGCTCTTGTTCTTCAGGGTGTCCTTGAATATGCGATGGTCGCACTTGCTTAATCATATCTGCCGTTTTGACAGCTGTTCCCGAAGGTGCATCCAACTTCCGATCATGGTGCATTTCAATAATTTCTACATCGCCTAAATAACGTGCAGCTTGCTGAGCGAATTTCATCATTAAAACAGCGCCAATCGAGAAGTTTGGCGCAATCAATCCGCCAACTTTTAATTCATTGACCAAACCTTCAATATCCTTTACTTCGTCTTCTGTCAAACCTGATGTACCTACTACTGGATGTATCCCTAATAGTAATGCCTCTTTCACATTTTGAAAGACAGCATCCGGATCAGTCACATCAAGCAGAACATCCGGGGCACATTCCTCCGCCAATTTCGATAAAGAGGTATAAATCGGAATGCCCATCTCTTCATCGATAATTATTGAGTTATGTAAATACTTTCCATCATATTTATAGTCTAACGCAGCAACGACTTGTGCATCTTTAGCCTCTTCAATTGCCTGAATAGCCGTTGTGCCCATTCGTCCCCGAGCTCCAGCAATCGCTACTTTAATCATTTTTTCCATCCCCCTTTTTCGTCCATCGGTCTGCATCCCTTTTGTTGAACTTGCTCATTACAGATGCCAAGGCTTTTTGCAAATCGATACCTTCTGCATTTGCAAAACAAATCAAAACGAAAAGCAAATCCCCTGTTTCTTCTTCAAGCGATCGTACTGCTTCTGTTTTTTTCTTCTTTTTCATTCCATATACATGTTGTACTTCTCTCGAAAGCTCACCTAACTCCTCCGTGAGCCTTGCCAACAATTCCATCGGAGGAAAATACCCTTCCTCAAAACTTGATATGTACGAATGTACCTCGTCTTGTAAATCTTTTATTGTTTTAAGCGATTCCATTTGTTTCATCATCCTCCATTTGCTATCGTAACATTCACGAATCAGTTGTCAAAAATTGAAGAATCAAAGATAATAGACATGTTGTCTGTAGAAAGGTGGTTATGTTTTGCTAAAAGGA
This sequence comes from Sporosarcina contaminans, assembly GCF_042679045.1. Taxonomy (NCBI): domain Bacteria; kingdom Bacillati; phylum Bacillota; class Bacilli; order Caryophanales; family Caryophanaceae; genus Sporosarcina; species Sporosarcina contaminans. The sequence goes on from NZ_JBHTLT010000122.1 coordinate 17,335, forward strand.
ATTAAAATTAAAAACATTTTTTTCATCGTATTAGGTGCAGCCATTTTTAGTTTCGGATTAGTTCATTTTAACATTCAACATGAACTTGCCGAAGGCGGCTTCACCGGAATTACACTTATATTGCTATTTGCATTCAACTGGGATCCCGCCATTATGAACCTTCTTTTAAACATCCCGATGTTCTTAATTGGTTGGAAACTATTAGGAAGAAAAGTTTTTATCTATACAATTATTGGAACAGTTTCAGTTTCGGTCTTTTTAAAAGTATTTATGAAATATCAATATGATATCCATTTGGAAGGAGACATGTTTCTTGTCGCGCTTTTCGCCGGAATATTTATTGGAATCGGACTTGGCATCATTTTCCGGTACGGAGGCACAACTGGCGGTGTAGATATTATCGCACGTTTAGCCCATAAATACATAGGATGGAGCATGGGGAAAACGATGTTCATGTTCGATGCGATCGTCATCCTACTTTCTTGGATTGTCTATTTAGACCATCGTTCCGTCATGTATACGCTCGTTGCACTATTCGTAGGCGCTAAAGTGATCGATTTTGTCCAAGAAGGTGCGTACGCCGCTAGAGGCGCTTTTATCATCTCGGAACATCAGGATGCAATTGCTACAAAAATCGCTGCAGAAATGGAGCGTGGCGTAACTGTTTTTAAAGGCTATGGTCATTTTACAAAATCAGACCGAGAAATACTATACTGTGTCATCGGAAAAAATGAATTAATGAGACTGAAAAGTATTATTACCTCTATTGACCCTCATGCATTTGTATCGGTAAGTGAAGTACATGATGTATTAGGTGAAGGTTTTACACTCGATGAACAAAAGCAGCCTTTAGAAAAATAAATAAAAAACCGTCCTTATTGCACTATAAAATAAGGACGGTTTTTCTGTTTTAGTCTCTGTTTGTGAAAATAAGGATAAGGCGAAGCAATTCAAGAACTGCAACGGCAGTAGCCGCTACATATGTCATGGCAGCCGCGCTTAAAACTTTTTTTGCATGCGGTTCCTCTTCATTTCTAATAATGCCCAACTGAACAATTTGATTCATTGCTCTGCTTGAAGCATTGAATTCAACAGGAAGCGTAACGATTTGGAAAAGAACTCCTACAGCCATTAAAGCGATTCCAATCCCTAAGAGGGAGTTCATACTGGAGAAGATTAGTCCAATCATGATGAAGATCCAAGATGCATTTGACGTAATATTAGCGACAGGTGCTAACCTATGGCGAAAACGCAAGAAGGAGTATGCTTCTTTGTCTTGAATCGCATGTCCTACTTCATGCGCTGCTATTGCCGTTCCAGCTACGGAAGCTTCATGATAATTTTGTGGAGACAGTGCAACGATTTTTGTAATTGGATTGTAATGGTCACTTAGAAAACCTTGGCTCTCAACAACTTTCACATCATGCAAGCCATTTTGGTCCAAAATCATACGTGCAACCTCTGCTCCAGTCATTCCAGATGTGGAACGGACTTTTGAATATTTGTTATACGTACTCTTCACTTTAAACTGAGCATAAAGCGGCAGCAAAATGATGATGCCCAAATAAATCAGAAACATCTTCGTTTCCTCCCCTTTCTCTATAGTACTATTTTATATTGGACGCGGTTTTACCGCAACTTTTACGTCTAAGCATTTAAAGATTGTTTCATCTTTTTCCAAACATAGTACGCTATACTTATACAAATAATGGAGAGCCAAAATGTAAAGTAGCCAATTACATTCATGTGCTTCATCAAATCATAGTAAATAGGCATTTGTCCAAACACATAATCGATGACGTCATTATGAAGAGTCCAAATTGCCGCTATCACGATGTGTTTAAATTCAAAGCGATACATTGGAATGTATAAAATGGCCTGTATAGCCATAGCCAAATGCGAACCGATTAACATCCAGCCTTGCCAACCGATATCACCAGTTTCCGCCAATGTAAGCGAATTCATGACAACTGCCCAAAGTCCATATTTCACTAATGTGATAAGCGCAAGTGCTTCCACTAATTTGAAATTTTTATGTATGAGCCAGCCAATTAAAGCGATACAAAAAAACAAACTTGCAGTTGGACTGTCTGGAACGAAAATCCAAAAAATCGGTTCTGTACTTTTTAGCTGCCACATATACCAGTCATAGCCGTAAACGGTTCCAATGATGTTTATAAACAGCAATATCCAAAGAAAGGATTTATGCGTAAGCATAAGCCAAATGCGATGAACGAATGAAATACAGGCCAACTCCCTTCACACGTAAATAAGGTTCTACTAATATCTTCGGAAATGTCTTTACACTTTATTCAGACTACGCTTATCATTCATTAATCTCCTGCTGAAAAATGTTCTTATCGAAGTGTGTAGCTATGTAACACATCTTAATAGAAATAAAGACGGAGAAAAACAAGTTGTTTTTTCTCCGTCTGTTAAATGAATTATTTTGCCTAAAATGGCATATGGATCTTCTTATTCTCCTGATTTCAAGTTAGCAATGAATTCTGCTAAGACTTCAAGCTCTTCATCCGACCCTGTCCATTGCCCTGGAGGCATGTCGCCAATACCATTGTGGGCAATATCTTTAATTTCTTCAGCTGAAAGACCAGTATCCACTAAAGGATCTCCTAAACCACCTTGGAAGGCATCTCCGTGACAGTTAATACAAGATGATCCAGCATAAATCTGATAACCTTCAGAATTCTCATCAAACTGTGCTTCTTCAACGATTGCACCTTGAGCTTTCGCTGCTTCCCAGTCATGGTTCACAACGGATTCCCATGTCAAGTAGAAAATTGCAGCAAACGCAAGTAGCATGAAGCCTGTTGGAAGAGGTCGTTTGAATGGACGGCGCTCTTTTGATGTATCCATGAATGGTACAAGCATTAATGCACCAATCGCAAGCCCAGGGATTACGATTGCACCGATGACGTTGTATGGTCCGGATGCGAATTCATACTTCAGCAATTGATACATGAAAAGGAAATACCAGTCAGGAACCGGTATGTATGTTGTATCTGTCGGGTCAGCTTGTCTTTCAAGCGGCGACGGATGGGCAACTGTAATAATTAAATATCCAATTAGGAAAACAGCACCGATCATCCACTCTTTCAAGAGGAAGTTCGGCCAGAAAGCTTCCGTCTTACCTGGATATTCCGAGTAATCTTTCGGGACGTTTGGCATCTTGCCTTCAGCTTTGATGCGCGAGTCACCGACAAATTTCATACCTTTTCCGCGATGCATTTTGTCCCCTCCTTATTATAATTTCAGACAGTCGAACATCCACTTTCATGTGGATCTTATAGCGGTCCGGAAATACCTTGTCTTCTGATCATGATAAAGTGTGCTGCAAGCAACCCAAGCAAAGCAGCTGGTAGGAAGAATACATGAATCGCGAAGAATCGTGTTAATGTTTGAGCACCAAGGATAGTGGAGTCTCCAGCAAGCAAAATCTTAATTTGCTCACCGATAAATGGCACTGACGCAGCAATTTCGATCCCTACTTTTGTTGCGAACAACGCTTTCATATCCCATGGTAACAAGTAGCCTGTGAATCCAAGACCAAGCATTGTAACGAAGATCAATACTCCGACAACCCAGTTTAGTTCACGAGGTTTCTTATATGAGCCTGTAAAGAATACACGCAAAGTATGTAGGAACATCATAACGATAACAAGCGATGCTCCCCAGTGGTGCATCCCACGCACAATTTCTCCGAATGCTACTTCATTTTGAAGATAGTAAACGGATTTCCATGCATTTTCAATATCCGGGGTATAATACATTGTAAGGAACATGCCCGATAGAATCTGGATGACCGTTACGAAAAACGTCAAACCTCCGAAACAATAAATGAATGCAGAAAAATGATGTGCAGGGTTTACGTGCTCAGGTACTTCGTGGTCAGCGATATCACGCCAAATTGGGGTGATATCCAACCGTTCGTCAACCCAATCATAAATTTTATTTAGCACTTCGGTCGTACCCCCTTACATATTAAACTAATGTGTTTGGAACCGTTTTTCCAAGATAGACGAAGCCATCCACGATTTCGACCAAATACTCATCAAGTGGTCCCAATGGTGGAGTTCCTGCTACGTTTTTACCGTTTTTCTCATAACGTCCAGCGTGGCAAGGGCAGAAGAATTCATTCTTATGTTTATCCCCTTCCCAGTTCACCGTGCATCCAAGATGCTTACAGACAGGAGAAAGTGCGATGACCTTATCGCCTTCTTTATAGACCCAAGCAGTGTTCGATACATCGGATTTATACCATGCATCTTTCCGATCCTTAATAGTAAAGTCAACACGGACTGGAACTTCTGTCAACTCATCCACTTTTTGCGGAGTTGCAATGAAATCCCCTTCACCTTTCGGTTGCAATACCGGATCGACCGCAAAGCGGACCATTGGCATCAACATCGCTGAAGCCATAAATCCACCGACACCCATTAGTGAGTAGCTTAGGAATTGGCGTCTTGACACTTTGCTGCTCATCAGTTTCCCTCCTCTTACTCCAAAATCAGTCCAACGGACATACTATTGCTAATTGTAATTCTAGGACATATCTATGATATATCAATATTAATCTAAATTCAATCATGCTTTCCATCGATAATGGAGATTGTGAACAATTGATGAATTTTATTAGAAATCTTTATTTCTTTTCCTATTTATCGATGAATAGAACAGCATTACGTTAATTTCCTGACCATTTTTCCGTAAATGTAGGCAGTATTTGTCGCAGTTGATCTTCTAAAATGGATTGTCGCAATTGCACATCCATGCTCTCAAGAGGTATCGATGGCATCCAAACAACTTGTCCAGGAACCTCGATTGACATCCACTCCGAATCCGTTGTTATGAAGAACACGTGCTTGAACGGCGTTTCACCAAATGCCTGCAACGTTGTAGAAGCCATCGTTTTTAGATCTGTTAATGGTGTATAGGCAAATGGCGGTGCAAACATCATACGACCTTTAAATTGCATTTCAATCATTGACGTCAAATGCATGATGAATTCTGTCGATGATGCACCTGTTTTCATATTATCCGATTTCGTCTCCACTTTTACAAGCGGAACCACTAACGTATCGATATATTCTTTCTGTTGCAAGTATGTATCCATATCCTTGCCTGTCCAATTCATATCTAACCACTCTCCCCCGAATACTCATGCAAATGACTCCACCTATTCGATGGAGTCACGATTCTTTCGTCGTTTTCATATCGTTCAACATAGATGATAGGATGAGAAACCTCTCTCTGTCATTTGCATCGAGCGCTTCATCTACCCGTTTCATCAACATTTCAAGTGACATCGAAACGACACTTTCCTCCAAAAGGCGTTCAGCGATTTTTCGATCGCTCGCACTTACTTGGAGCTCATCAGGCAAATAAGGATTCTCTTCCCGTACCATTGCATATTCCGGGCACGCATGGCTGTTCGGGAAATTTAATTGAATAAACATCTTTTCGTCCGGATGAAGACGTAAATCATGAAAAGACTTTTCCGCATCCGCTGTCATCAAGTTCCCTTTATAAAATCGGAAAGGGATGCTTTCGGAATTCGTTGTTGAAATCACCATAGCACGCGGGCAATAATGAGCTTCATCCGTAAAGTGGACATTTTTGAGAAGTTGTTCATGGCTAAGAAGATAGTTCAATATCCAGACACATTCCCGGCGCTTTAATTTGTAGCGCTTTAAAAACCACCGTACAAAATCCTTTTTGGCAGCGACAGGAATCACGGCAGTCATATCACACCTCCTCATCATTCAACATTTCAAGAAAAACGGTCCATTCTTCATGCTCTCCATGCTTCAATAATTCATTAATTACTTCGATAGCTTCCTGACGTTTTCCTTCTTCCAATAAAAATCGGATGTAGCGATCCAAGAATGACGGATCATCTGTCATCTTAGCATATGCCTTACTATAAGATACGTATGCATCGTCAAATTGTTCCTGACGTTCCAAAGCATATGCTTTAAAGGCATCGATTAACGGAATGTCGAATTGGTCAGCATCGACATCTTCCAATAGTTGAAGCAATTCTTCATCTTGCTCCCTTTCATTGTACAATGATGCGAGTGTAATGAGTGCTTCTAAGTATTCAGGGTCGAGCGCCAAAGATTCCTTCAAATGCATCTCTGCTTCGTTTGGCATACCTAACTTCAAAGCGGATTTAGCTGCAGACAAACGGAGCTCCTTATCGAATTCATCCCTTTTAATGCCTGATAGAAACCACTCATATGCTTTCTGATCATTTCCAAGCTGCGCTTGAACTTGCCCCGCCAACATATAGGCAGAAAAATAGTCAGGATCTATTTCCGCCAACTGATCAAGTAATCCGATTGCTCGCTCCAGATGCCCGCTTTGATAATAAGCGAACGCAGCCCCGAAAAGGGCGTCTGGCGATACTTCTTTTTTCAGCAACGCCTCATAATAAGGGAGCGCCTCTTCATATGCCGCGCCGGCGCTATATGTTTCTGCAAGTCGATGAAGGATATTCGTTCCAGCAATTTCATTATGCCCTTCATCATGAAGTTCTTTATAGCCGGTAGCTGCTTCTAAGTATCTCCCTGCATCTAATAGCAACTCGGCATAAGCAAATCGGATAATCGGCTCATAAGGAGATAGCGAAAGGGCTTCCTTCACTTTTTGCATTGCAGCCTCCGCCATACCAATCATTTGATAATAATCCGCCAATGCCATAAGCGCCTGCACATATTCCTCATCATCAGGCGAAATGTCTGTTAAAAGCAATAATGCCTCATCTTCCTCGCCTAACTCCAACAAAGTGCCAGCCCTGTCAATTTTCAATTGCGCTTCATTAGGCATTAATTTAAGCAAACCTTCATAAATATGATCGGCTTGACCGATAAAACCATAGTCAATCAAAACAGTCGCAGCGTCATATAAAAAATCATATTCCTCTGCTTGCTCTGCACGATCGATGAATGCATGAATCGCTTCAATATCACCATCCAAAACCGATTTTTCAAAATCATGTAACTGCATCATATTTTCACCTGTTCCTTCATGTAGTATACATTAGGAAAATTATTCTTCCACAGCAGATAGTTGGTAGAGGTGTTCAAAGAAATTAGGATACGATATGGCAATGCAATCTGGATCTTCGATATGCACTGGCCCATCAGCTACATAGGCCGCAATAGCTGCCATCATCCCAATTCGATGGTCTCCATAGGAAGATAGGGATGCACCTTTTAAAACGGTTGGTCCATGAATAATCATGCCATCTTCCGTCGCTTCAATGTCAGCGCCCATTTTTTTTAATTCTTCCGTTACCGCCGTTATCCTATCCGTCTCTTTAACACGCAGTTCCGCCGCGTCCTTAATGACTGTCTTCCCTTTCGCTTGTGTAGATAAAAGAGCGATGATCGGAATTTCATCAATCAGTTTTGGAATTAACTCCCCACCGATTTCAATGCCACGCAATGAATCCGCCGTTACATTTACATTGCCAAATGGTTCGCCATCATCACCATTTCGATCCGTTACTACAACTTTTGCGCCCATCGCTTTTAAAACGTCAATAATTCCGGTACGAGTAGGATTTAATCCGACATTGATAAAATCGACTGAGCTACCTTCTAACATTGCAGCAGCAACCATGAAAAATGCCGCGGAAGAAATATCCCCTGGAACGACGACTTTACTTCCTTGGAGTGTTTGTCCACCTTCTATGCTCACAGTCTTATCCGAGCGTAGCACATTTGCACCAAACTGCGCCAACATACGCTCCGTATGATCTCTCGTAACATCGATCTCTTTAACAGTTGTCATTCCTTCAGCGTTCAATCCCGCGAAAAGGATTGCTGACTTAACTTGAGCGCTTGCTACGGGTAACTCATAATCAATTGCCGTTAGCTTACTACCCGTAATCGTCAGTGGCAAAAAGTCATCACCGTGAATGAGTGCCCCCATTTTTTGCAATGGACCTGTCACTCTCTTCATTGGTCGTTTTGATAAAGAAGCATCTCCGGTCAAAACGGATTTCACGTTCGAGGAGGCAAGAATGCCTAACATGAGCCTAGCTGTCGTTCCTGAGTTTCCAGCATACAAAGTATCAGCAGGTGCTGTCCAATTTTTCATGCCAGGACTGTCAATCCAAACATGTTCTCCTTCCCTTTTAATATAGACACCTAATTGCTTAAAGATTTCAATTGTCCGAAGGCAATCTTCGCCAGATAAGAAACCGGTAACTTCCGTTCTACCTTTCGCAATCGATCCTAACATGATTGCACGGTGAGAGATGGACTTGTCTCCCAATACTTTGCATTCGCCTTTTAAAACTGGTTTACGGAATTCGACCGTTCGTGATCCAACCATGTGAGAATCCTCCCTATCAAATGATATGCATGCTATAGTCAGTTGCTTTCGAAAGAGCAACTCTCGCTTTTTTGCGGTCATCAGCATTTTGGAAACTGATGACCAAAATGCCGTATACATCTGTTCTCGTTTCAACAATACGGATATTTGTTAAACTGATTTGCTCATCAGCTAAAATTTTCGTAACTTCAGAAATCACTCCCGGGTGATCCGGAATATCAATATGCAAATCAAATGTCATATATAGCGCACCTTGCACTGCCCCCTCAAATGTGGACGGAAGCGCATCGCGGCTGTTCTTGGCACGTTCAAAAAAGGTATAAATCTGCTCCGGATCATTTTCAAGTAGCATATTCCGAACATTTTGCATTTCATCTAACCAGCCATCTATCTGTGCCAATAATTCGGTTCTGTTTTGAATTGTAATATCTCTCCACATAGTTGGATCTGCAGAAGCGATTCTCGTTAAATCCCTAAATCCACCAGCCGCCAAGTTTCTGACAAATGGCTGTTCATCTTCTTGTGCGGATAGTCGTTCAACGAGCGCTGAAGCGATAATATGTGGAAAATGACTAATAATAGCAGTCATCCTGTCATGTTCTTCAGCTTCCAATACAACTACTTTCCCTTTTGAAGGGGCTAATAACGTTCTTAATTGCTCTACTTGTTCCGTATAGCTGTCTGCGGCAGGAGTCAAAATGTAGTAAGCATTCTCAAATAAATGCGCTTTAGCTGCGGCAACCCCACTCTTGTGGGAGCCTGCCATAGGATGGCCACCAATGAATGTAATGCCTTTATCAATAATTGCTTGAGCGGCTTCCATAATCGGCTTTTTCGTACTGCCGGTGTCAGATATAATTACATCGTCCTTAAAATTCCAATCGACCGATTCCTTTAATATGGAAACGGTCGTATTGACTGGTGTTGCAAAAAATATATAATCCGCCTTTTCACAAGCGGCCTTTGCGGATGGAGCCACTTCATCGATAATTCCACGTCGGTATGCTTCGTCAACCGTCGCATAAGACCGGTCGAAACCGATTAGATGAATGGGCGATCCTCCCCGGCGCAAAGCAAGGCCTAAGGAACCACCAATCAGCCCCAATCCAATTATTGCAATCTGCTTCATCATTTTCTACCCTTTTCCATCAATAATTGATCGAAAGCTGAAAAGAGACGATTATTTTGCTCCTCTGTTCCGATCGTTATTCTTACATGATGTGGAGTGCCTAACGCATTTCCACTCCGAACGATAAAACCTTTTTCCAATAGAAACTCAGAGGCTTCATCTGCATCTATAGGAACTTCAATCAAAACAAAATTCGTTTGCGAATCAAACAAATTCAAGCTGTTTTGTGCTGCATACTGTTTAAACCGTTCTCTTTGTTCAGCGTTCAGAAGACGGCATGAGTCAATGAAAGCTTCGTCTTCAAGCGCTTTTTCCGCAACAGTGATCGCCAATGAGTTGTTGTTGAATGGGTTTCTGACTTTATTTAACGGTTCTATTACAGAAGGTGAGCCAATCGCATAGCCAATTCTGAAGGACGCCAACCCATAAGCTTTGGAAAAAGTCCGCATGATGAGAATGTTAGGGAATCGTTTCAATAAGCTAATAGAATCAACATAATCAGGCTCTGTCACAAATTCGATATAAGCTTCATCCAAAACGATAAGTATATGCTCCGGCACTTTCTCTATAAACGAAATCAGATTCTTTTTAGGGATCAAGTTGCCGGTCGGATTGTTTGGATTACAAACAAAGATAACAGCAGTCTGATCTGTAATCTCTTCAAGGAAAGCCGGCAAATCATGTTGACCATCAACTAAAGGAATTTCGCTAATGGCTGCACCTTCGATTTTCGCATTATGTGCATATTGTGGAAAAGTAGGCGTTGCCATAATGGCATGTGAACCTTTGTCCAATAAAGCGCGTGAGATAATGGAAATCGTTTCGTCTGAACCATTGCCAAACAAGATCGCCTCTTCATCCACGCCATATTTTTCAGAAAGTTTTTTGCGAAGTGTTCCCCCATTTCCGTCGGGATAAATCTCAAAGCGCAACGTAGAACTGTTTAAAAACTCTTTTACAGATTTTGCACAGCCGTATGGATTTTCATTTGATGCCAATTTAACAACTTCTGTCAAATTGTAAGTTTCCATCACTTCTTCAATTGATCTTCCGGGTTTGTACGGCTTCATTTCCCGTAAAACTTGTTTCCATTTCATATGTATCCCCTCCGGCCAAAATGAATCGTTTATTTTTGTAGATCTGGACGTAATTTCACGGCATCCTTTTGATAGATATGTTGGATTTCCTTTTGCGTGGCATCAGTATTAATATGCATCAATATTCTGATACAAAAAGGCATAGCATCTATCACATTCATTTCATGGGTGCACATGACAGGGACATATTTCCACCCTTTAATCGACCTAACCGCCTTTGCAGGAAAAGCTGAAGCGATATCTGTTGTTGTCGATATAATGACTGAGACAATATCCTCTGGTGCCACTTTATTCGCATTTGCCATTTCGATTACTAAAGCTTCAGTCGCATCATGTACAATTTGCGCCTCGTCCAGCTCTACTGTCGTTGCTCCTCTGACTCCACGTACCGTCATAGTCACTCCTCCATTTCGACTCTCTTTTGTAGTTCATAGAATGCATTTTCGCATTCCTCTTCTGTAACTGCCTGGACAAATGGATGGCCAAAATTTTTGAGTAATACAAAGTTTAACTGGCCAAATGAAGCTTTCTTATCTTTTTTCATATATTGTAAAAAGTCTTCGAATTTGAATGATCGTACTGGGGCAAATGAATACCCATTTGACAATGAAAAACGAATGAAGCGATTTGTAATTGAAGAATTAATTTCACTAAAATTTTCGCTTAATAGAAGGCTATAGGCCATGCCAATCATGACCGATTCTCCATGACTAAGGCCTCCAAAACCGCAAACCGCTTCAACTGCGTGCCCAAATGTATGACCGAAATTTAAAAATTTGCGTTTACCATATTCAAATTCATCTTCAGCAACAATATCCGCCTTCACTTGTATCCCTTTTAATAATTCACTTGAAAGCCAATCAATCGATGGAGAAGAAAATCGGTCATTTGAAAGCAGTTCTTCTGACCATGCAGCGTCTGAGATAAACGCATGTTTGATGAGCTCAGTCATGCCAGATCTCACTTCTCGAGGGGGTAACGTTTCGAATAAAGCTGTTTCAAATAAAACAGCGGAAGGCTGATGAAAAGAACCAACCATATTTTTTCCTTCGGGCATATTAATCGCTGTCTTTCCCCCAACCGCACTGTCATGCGACAGAATCGTCGTCGGACATTGAATGAATCGAATTCCACGCATGAAAGTTGCTGCGACAAATCCTGTCAAGTCGCCTACCGCGCCGCCTCCAAATGCAATTAATATGGAATTCCGAGTAAAACCTTCTTTTAAAAAAAAGGAATGGCACTCGCCATATACAGACAACGTTTTACATTGCTCGCCAGCGGGGACTAACTTGATAACCGGTTGTACACCGCATGAATTAAGAGCTTCTTTTAGTAAAGCCAAATGAAGGGATGCGACATGTTCGTCCGCTATGATGCCGACATGATCCGCATTTGTAATTAGGGAGTAATAATCGCTTGAAAACAAATCATACACATTGCGGTCAATATGAACATCATATGAATGCCCTTTAATTTGAACAGTCCGCTTTCCCATGTCAAAACTCCCTCACATATTGTCGGTAACGGTCCATCTCTTCTTTTAATCCTTCCATCGTATCAGAACGGAATTCATCCATAATCGCTTTCGCAATTTCTGTTGCAATAACGTGCTCTGCCACTACAGAAGCTGCTGGGACTGCGCATGGATCCGAACGCTCAATTGTTGCAACGAATGGTTCTTTTGTTTCAATATCAACGCTTTCAAGCGGTTTATAGAGCGTGGGAATCGGCTTCATGACTCCCCGGATGACGATTGGCATGCCCGTCGTCATACCACCTTCGAGACCGCCTAAACGATTTGTTTTACGATAATATCCTTGATCTTCAGAGTAGGCAATTTCATCATGCACTTCACTCCCGGGACGCTTTGCCATTTCAAACCCTAAACCGAATTCCACACCTTTGAACGCATTGATACTCATCATTGCGCCCGATAGCTTCCCATCTAATTTACGGTCAAATTGCACATAGCTGCCAATACCAGGAGGGCAACCTTCAACGATTACTTCCACAACTCCACCAAGTGTATCGCCGCGTTCTTTTATATCGTCTATAGCTTTCACCATTTTTTTTGAAACTTCCGGATCTGCGCAATAAACCGGATCACTTTCTACGATCGTTCGTATTTCATCTACTGATTTTCCAGCGTAACTTTTCTGGTCTGTTGTCACACCACCAATTTCCGTTACATGAGAAACTGTATGGATCCCTAAAAAACGTAAAAATTGTTTGGCAACAGCACCTACTGCAACACGCATTGTCGTTTCACGAGCAGAGGATCGTTCCAATACATTTCTTAAGTCCCGGTGACCATATTTCATGCCACCAACTAAATCGGCATGCCCTGGCCGCGGCCTGGAGATTCGCCTCTTAATATCTTCAGGGTTCACATCTTCTGGCAATGGCTCAATTCCCATTATTTTCGTCCAATGCTTCCAATCATCGTTCACAACAGTTAATGTTACTGGCGATCCGATCGTTTTGCCATGCCTGACACCAGACGTAATCATGACTTGGTCCTTCTCAATTTGCATGCGGCGGCCTCTTCCATGGCCGCCTTGCCGTCTCTTTAATTCTTTATTGATCATTTCCGCTGTCAACGGCATTTGAGCAGGCAAGCCTTCTATAATTGCTGTAAGTTGAGGGCCATGCGATTCGCCGGCTGTAAAAAACCTCATTTCATTTCCTCCTCTGTCTCTTTATAAAAGGATTGTTTACATCCGTTTCATAGCACTTTACCAAAATGAAGCGAATTTGACCATAGTTTCTAAAGAAAAAAACAACTATTCGTTCCTTTCTATCAAATTTTCTTATAAAAGAATGTTTCTTCCGATTCAAATCCATATTTGGAAGGGTTGAAAATTTGTTCGGTGCTGCCGACGAATAAAATGCCGCCGGGTTTTAATGCCTTTGAAAAATTCATATAAATTTGGTCTTTTGCCTTTTCTGTAAAATAAATCATGACATTTCGGCAAACGATTAAATCAAAACCTGAACCGTATGGATCATTCAATAAATTGTGCTGCTTGAATTCCACAGTCCGTTTAATTTCATCCGTCACTTGATAATGATGCCCTTCATTTACAAAATAACGGGATAAAACCGGCTTCGGTACTTCTTTCAATGATCGATCTGCGTAAAGACCGACCTTGGCCCTTTCCAATACGCCAGCATCCAAATCGGTCGCTAAAATGGAAATATCCCTCACTGGTATATGCGAAGATAGCACCATTGCAAGAGAATACGGCTCTTCTCCAGTCGAACAAGCCGCGCTCCAAATTTTCAGTCTCTTGTTTTTCGATAAAAGCATCGGGAATATTTTTTTGTCCAACACATCCCAGCGCTGCCCATTCCGATAAAACTCTGAAACATTGATCGTCATCCGATCGAGGAATTCATCTAACAACTCTTTACTTGTATGTATGGCTTGGTAATATTCCGTAAAATTGCGGTACCCTCTCTTCTCATAAAGGGAAGTAAGTCTTCTTTTCATCTGCGCTTCCTTATATAACGACAGATCAATTCCTGTTTTTGTTTTTATTTTATTGATGAACTCAGCGTAATCCGACAATCTCCATTCCTCCAAATCAATTGCCTCCGCATATATGTAGCCAAATCTCAACCAAAGACCCTTTCCGTATCAAGGCATCCATAAACGTCCTGTACGTACAGCTTCTTCGTAAACTCCTACAAAGACTTTAACATCCGCCAGAGGCTTTATTAATATACATTCACCAGTATTGCAGTCTTTAAAGCGAAGAATGGCGTTTAGGGTCAGATCAAAAGCTTTCTTAACCTTTCCCTCAACTTCCATCCGTAGTAAAGACACTGGCTGTACAGCGAAGCAATTTTTCTTTTTTTACAGTCTCTTATGAAATAAAGAAAAGTATTTGTTATAGGTAGATAAACATTTTTACCTATTATAACGAATAAACGGTAAGGATGTATAAATAATTATGTCAAAGCGCAATTATTGTTCTTTTTTGTTCAAAATATCGCATGTCAAAGCCACAAGATCGCAAAAGAGAATGGATCATTATACCTACTACTTACCGGTATAGGAGGGGTGCCGCTCTAGCTTGTATGCATTCAATATACGGATATCAAGGTAGGTATTAAATATTTTGCTGGAGAAAGATAAAAACAGCCGTGCGGAAATAACCGCTTGGCTGTTTAAGTGCATGTTCAAATGAACGGACAAAATAGCCGCTAAAAGTTCTTCTTGAAAGAACATTCATTACGCCACTATAGTACGTGATCACTTTGAACAAATAGGATGAAATTAGTTAATCCAGTTGTTCATCAATTTATCATAGCTGATAAGTTCTTCTTCTTTAAAGAACAAGCCAATTTCACGAACGGCTGATTCTGGAGAGTCAGACCCGTGGATGATGTTTTTGCCCACAGTAACAGCGAAGTCACCACGGATTGTTCCTGGAGCTGATTCTTTAGGATTCGTTGCACCCATCATTAGACGTGCAGTAGAGATGACATTCTCACCTTCCCAAACCATCGCAAAAACAGGTCCAGAAGTGATGAATTCAACCAGTTCTCCGAAGAAAGGACGCTCTTTATGCTCGCCATAATGCTGTTCAGCAAGTTCTTGAGAAATTTGCATTAATTTACCGCCAACAAGTGTAAATCCTTTGCTTTCAAAACGGCTTACGATTTCACCGATCAAGTTTCTTTGTACACCATCAGGCTTGACCATTAAAAATGTTCTTTCCATTTCTATTAACACTCCTTCAATTGTATGTATGGAATTTTCTCCTTACTGATCGTACCACCTAAGCCTCGATCTTTCAACTATGATCCGGCCTGTCAATACTTTCTTTTCCCTAAGAATTCCGCGATTTTCAACAAGGCAGACTTCGCTTCCCCTTCCGGCAAACTTTCCAATTCATCGATTGCCTTTTTCAAGTAGAGGTCGCTTACACGCTGAGCTCTTTCAATAGCGCCCGATTTTCGGATATACTTGATCATTTCAGCACGTTCCTCTTCCGTCAAAGTACCGTCAAAGGACCGTTGCAAGAATGGTTGGAATTCCTTTTCATCCTTTATGTATAAAGTCGGAAGTGTCAAATGGCCATTCAACAAGTCACTGCCTGCTGGCTTGCCCAATTTTTCATCTGTAGATGTAATGTCCAAAATATCATCGACAATTTGGAAAGCCATTCCTGCAAAGTATCCAAACCTTTGTAATTTACGTACAACGTCAGGAGAAGCATTGGATACTAATGCACCCAATTCACAGCTTGAAGAAAGCAAAAGGGCTGTTTTCCTTTTTATGCGTCGCAAATAATCGCGGAAAGTTTGATCCACTTTCTTTTGAAAATCAATTTGAATGATTTCCCCTTTACAAATTTCTAACATCGTCTCGGCCAATAATTGATGAACTTCACGTATCTCGATTTCACCAATCGACATTAGGGCCCGTGAAAAGATATAATCTCCGGTATACATAGCGATACGATTATCCCATTTCGCTTTGACAGTTTTAAAACCCCGTCGTTTATCGGAGTCATCAATTACGTCATCATGGACTAAGGAAGCCATATGAATCAATTCAAGCGAAACGGCGACTTTCGCTACTTTCTCCATCGAATAGTCACCGAATTTAGAGGATAGTATGACAAAGATCGGCCGAATCCTTTTCCCTCCTGCCCGCAGCAAAAGGAGAGAGGCTTGCCGAATGATCGGGGAAGAGGAGTCAACGGATTGTTCAAGTTCCCTTTCGATAAATGCAAGATCCTTACGGAAGTCTGCGTAAAGTGACATTAACTTCAATTTCTCCAAGACAATTACCTTCCCCTGCTTACGTTTTATTTGAATGCTATATGTCCGGCTGCTGCGCCGCCGCTATATTTTTTATAGGAAACTTCACTGAATCCAGCGTCTACAAACATTTGAGACAGCTGCTTGACACCCGGAAAATCGTCTGCGGATTCTTGTAGCCACGAATATTCTTTATAACTCTTCGCAAAGATTTTACCGAATAACGGCATGATATATTTAAAATAAAAACGGAATAGCTGTCGATAAACCGGAATCTCAGTTTGAGAAGTTTCCAAGCACGCCGCCATACCACCCGGTTTTAACACTCGGTGCATTTCTTTCAACACAGTTGCATAATCCGGTACATTTCGCAAGCCGAAACCGATTGTCACATAATCAAAGGAGTTATCAGGAAAAGGCAATTCCATGGCATTCCCTTGGATCAGTTCAATCATTGGATAGCTTTCTACCTTTGGTTTTGCTGAAGCAAGCATCCCTTCACTAAAATCGAGTCCAATTACGCTACCTCGAGTACCGACCGACTCTGCAAGTGCAATTGTCCAATCAGCAGTTCCGCAACAAACATCCAATGCCTTTGAACCTTCCTTGACATCCATTCGCAACATGATATCATTGCGCCATTTTTTATGTTGGTTAAAACTGATGACCGAATTCATCTTATCATAGTCAACAGCTATTTTTTCAAATACATGATGGACTTTTTGTTCTTTTGGTGTCGCCAAAAGCAATCCCTCTTTTCTTCATATCAGCTTGCCTAATAAAGGTGCAGTCAAGCTTTGGATTTCGCGCTTAAGGAAAGGTTGAAGAAAGTCAGCCTTTTCCATTTCAGATCGCAAAGTTTCCGCCAACGTTGAAGCAATTTGCTCAAGTTGTCCTATATGATTATTGTTTTCATTGCAATCGAGCTTTGCATACGGTTCCACGCTCAATTTTTTATTAAAACAATGCAGCGACAAAGCAGTTTCCGCTATTTTTCGATACTGTTCAAAACCATATGTGCGATAAAAAACTGCTACGCATGCCGCTTCTATAGTCGTAACGATATTAAGAAGTTCATTATTATCTGTAATAGGGAATCTCATCATATTCGTTTTCGTTTCGTTAATATGTCCAATTGTTTCCGACATTGAACGAATGAACGCAAAATCCGGCAGAGAAGAAAGCAACCGATAATGTATACCGCTATAATGATCTCCCGAGAGTACCATCAGCTGCTGTTCCTGCGAAGTAGCATTCGTTAAATTGATCTTATCATGGACAGCGAAAGCGGCGTGCACTGCCCCGACAGCAACAGCAGATACTTCGATTTGCTTCGAATATGTTTCCCCGTTTAAATGTGGTAAAAGCATGAAAAATGCTTTTACCTCGTCGATCGATGCCTTTCCAAGCGCTTTTTCCACAATCGGTTCCCGAATGGCATTTTCGACGTACTGTATATAGTTTTGTATCGTTCGATTTATCGTTTGTCTGTCCATCTTCGGATCTCCAATCAAAGAGCTAAGAGAAAGCATCTTTTCACAAATCATTCTTTTCCTTCACTGGAAACGACACCGTGTGAGGAGTGAATTTCCGCTTTACCACGAATTTTCATGGCAGAGGTATGCTCAGTAAATTGGGCGATCATGACTTCTCCTCGATCCAATTTCTCTGTGTGATGGAATTTTGTATCATTCCCTCGTGTCAAACCGATGACATTCACACCGTCTTCCAGCGCTTTTATAATAATATAATCAGGTTGAGTCATGTAAACCACTCCTGTCATTCATATACAATCCATCATATCATAGAGTTGAAGCTGTCGGCAAAGCCTCAAACCGACTTTATAAGAGACAGAATTTCTGCTCTTTTCACATCATCATGTTCATAGATGCCCCGTGCCACTGTCGTAACAGTTTTAGCGCCCGGCTTTTTAATGCCGCGCATCGTCATGCACATATGCTCAGCTTCGATAATGACATATACACCGATTGGATTGAGCATGTCCATCATTGCATTTGCAACAGTCGATGTAATCCGTTCCTGCAACTGAGGGCGCCTTGCTGTCGTTTCGACCGCACGTGCTAACTTGCTTAAACCGGCAACAACACCATTGCGTGGTATATAAGCAATATGTGCATGCCCAAAAAACGGCACTAAATGGTGCTCACACATTGAGTGGAATGGTATGTCCTTCACCAATACGACTTCATCATGATTTTCATGGAAAACTGTTTCGAAATACTCTTTTGGATCTTTATTCAAACCTTCAAATGCTTCTGCATACATTTTAGCAACACGTTTCGGCGTTTCAAGCAAACCTTCCCGATCCGGGTCTTCCCCGATTGCTTCAAGGATCATAGTAACGGCTTTTTCTATTTTGCCAAGATCCATCTCTGTCATAATGACATCCTCCTCCACCCAAACTAATCTTTCCTCCAAAAATAGTAGCATAATCCTTTCGTTCCGTACAGTTCGCCTCACTTTGAGGAAAATTATGCTGCCAACATAAGAAAGAAAAGGAGCCCGTTCAGCCGATCCGTTAATCGACGAACGAACTCCTATGTAAACTCAAAGATTACTTAACAGCATCTTTAAGCGCTTTACCTGCTTTGAATGCAGGTACTTTACTTGCAGCAATTTCGATTTCTTCTCCAGATTGCGGGTTGCGGCCTTTACGTGCTGCACGCTCGCGAACTTCGAAGTTACCGAATCCGATCAGTTGTACTTTATCACCTTTTGCAAGTGTCGATTGGATTGTATCGAATACAGCTTCAACCGCTTTAGTAGCATCTTTTTTAGTCAGTCCTGCCGCTTCGGCAACTGAGTTGATCAATTCTGTTTTGTTCACACCATTCACCTCCTCTCAAAGGAAATGTATTTCGCTTCTTGATAGGGCAACCGCTTTTCAGAACACCAATAGTGTAACGCATTCTTATCGAACCTTTTAGTGACTGTCATAGCTATATGCTGTCCTATGCTTTTGTTTGTCCAGCTGCAAACACCAGCTCACGCGTCCACTTCAGGCTCTCGGACGAAATGCGTGCATTTCTTCTCGGGCCTTCCAGTGGCCGGTTGAGATTAACGGTGTTTTCCGCTTTTCTTGTCCAGCTGCAGGTGGCAACCGCTCGGGTCGCTTCGAATGAGAAATAAAGGCAAAAAGCGCCTTTAGTTTCTCATCCTCCAGCGCCGGTCGCGGCTGGACGCCACCTTCCGCTTTTCTTTGTCCAGCTGCAAACACCAGCTCACGCGTCCACTTCAGGCTCTCGGACGAAATGCGTGCATTTCTTCTCGGGCCTTCCAGTGGCCGGTTGAGCTTAACGGTGTTTTCCGCTTTTCTTTGAACACTGTAAAAAGAGTAACATACTCAAAACCGCGACGCAACAATATTATCAACGTTTGTAAGCGCTTTTCGATTTATTTTATAAAAAAAACAAAAAGACCCGTCAAAAACGGATCTTTTTCAGTAAAAACAGCATTTCCACTTGACAGATTAGGATTTAAAGCTCTTCATTAACCAAAAGGAATTTTAAGTCTTTTCGCAATAGCCTTTCTCTATGAACAATCTGTCTCTAAAATGCTGACAGGATTTTTAGATGTAATCTTGCTAAAAGGATCGTAATTCCTAAGTTTTTCCGAAATATTAAAGACCTCGATATAACAGATTAAACGATGAAGGTAATCATTCCTTTATTGCCGTCATTGACCATTTGCTCTATCGTCTCCCTTAACCGTTTTCGAGCATTTGGCGGCACTGAGGAAGTTTTAAAGCGGATACTTTCTTTCATCACTTCATGGAGTGGAGTGCCGAACAATTGAGTTTGCCATAATGCATCTCGATCATGTAAGTAGGCATTCTTCAATTCCTTCAGCAAATGATGGCTATGGAATTCCGAGCCGATCAATGGTGAAAACTCAGCGTCCATATCAATTCTAATGATATGAAGGGACGGCGCGGATGCTTTCATTCGCACACCGTAAAAATTATCTTGTTTAATCAATTCAGGTGGCGATGGCTGGAAATCATCGATTGTCGGCAATGCTACACCGTAGCCACTCTGTTTTGCTGTTTCAATAGCCTCCGCATACATATCATAGGATTTCTTCGCTTTAACGGCATCTTGAATGAATACGAGCCAATCTTTTTTAGTCCGGATTTCACGTTGCATAATTTTCTCGCATACCTCTCTGAATGCTTCTTCATCCATTTGGATATTAACGATTGCTTTTCCTTTTCCGGCATCTACATCGACAACTTCTGCATGGCGAACATAATTTTCATCTTTGAGCTTTTCAGCAAGCTCTTGAACTTTTCGTATTTTGGATGCTTCCAAAAAGCCTTCGTTTATAACGTTGTCAATCGCAGCATTCAATTCATGCTCTGGTCCGAGCACGTCCATCCAGTCAGGCTTTTGCAGATCGATATGCGTAATTGGGAATTCATATAAAGCTTCTTTTAAAATTAATTGGATCTCTTGCGCGTTTAATTGATCGGCACTAATGGCAATTACTGGAACTCCATGCGTTTCCTGCAATTTATCGCGCAATGAGATCGTCCGATCATGTGCAGGCATTTTAGAATTTAGTACAATTACAAATGGTTTGCCAATTTCTTTTAGTTTGCCAACAATCTCTTGTTCTGCAACTTCAGCAGCCTGTCTTGGGATATTATTTACTGTACCGTCTGTCGTTACTAAAATTCCAATCGTTGAATGGTCTCGAATCACTTTATCGGTCCCTATACGGGCAGCCTCTTCAAACGGAATAGGTTCGTTATGCCAAGGTGTATGGACGTATTTCGGGCCATCTTCATCTTCATAACCTTTGACACCATCAATAACATAACCAACACAATCTGCCAGCCGTACTTGAAATGACAGTTCGCCATCTCCAATAGAAACCGACGTCCCTTGCGCTGGCACAAACTTAGGCTCAGATGTCATTATGATCGGACCTGGTGAGCTTTGTGGCAGCTCATCCTGTGCTCTGGCCCGATCACCCGCATCTGACATATTCGGAATGACGACCTCTTCCATCACCCGTTTCACAAATGTAGATTTCCCGACACGAACAGGGCCGACAACACCTATATAAATATCCCCATCCGTTCGTCTAGCTAAGTTTTCATATAACTCTTCTTTCATGCGTAGCCCTCCTTTTTTTGCGCATATTAGTTTATGATAAAAAAAAACGTTTCATGCTAAAAGCACGAAACGTTTTTATATCGCAATGATTATTTGCCTTTTTTCATGAAAATAGGCTCATTTTTTTCATTAACTGTGTATGGCAAGGAGTAAGCAGGCAAAATCGGATACTCATCGGAAAGCAAATGGCGAATATCTTCACCTTGTTCGACAGATGGCTTTTCCTCTTGTAAAATCCTGTTTAAATCAATTGAATAGTCTACATAGAAGTTCCCGTCGCCTCCAATGACAATCGGCAACAATGCATCCGAATAAGGGCTCTCCACTTTAATCGGCTCTTTGAAGCCCATTTTTTCATAATCAATTTCAAAAACCGCTTCTCCAACCGGATCTTTAAATGGCACACTGCCGTTCACTGTCTTTCTTATGTTTAATTCCCGAATCCTCTCAGCTATTCGAAGGTCTACAAGTTTCACTGTAGGATTCTCCTCTACGTCCATTAAAACATATTGGAAAATACCGCCGACTTCATATGCGTTAGACGGGATTTTTTCTGTATAAGCAGGTACAATTTGTGAAAATTCGATTGGATATTTAATATATTGATCCGTTTCTTGCTCTCTCGTTTTAATCGGAAGCAAACCGCCACTATTTTCTTTAAACGCATCGACAGCCTTTTGGACTGACTCTAATTGATCTTCGTACGGATTTTCTCGTGTCACTTTCTCATCTTTTGGATACATGCATCCTGACAAAATAATAGTGAAAAATAACATTGACATGACCGCAAATCTTTTTCGGAACATCTCATTTACCCCCTCCCTGTCGGCCCACTGAATACAATATAAATCATTGCCAAAAATGAAAAGAGTAATAGAGCATACGCAATTAATGCAAATAGGAATTTTAATAATCTATTTTTCAATTTATGTCGGCTAACATGGATGAGCCCCATGGAAACGACCATGAAACCCATTGCATAAAACGATAGCCACATTTTATCCATAGAGGACAAATCAATCATCCTTTCCAACTAACAACACATCGATTATTTATAAAATATGTCTTCAATCTCCTGTTTTTTCGTTCGGCCCATTAACTGATCTACAGCTTGTTTAGGCGTTTCTCCTTCGAACAGCACCGTATAGAGTGCCTCGGTCAATGGCATGGATACTCCATGGCGAACAGCAAGCTGATGTGCTGCCTTCGTTGTACGGATGCCTTCTATGACCATACCCATCCCAGAAATGACCTCGTCTAATGTCTTGCCTTGTCCTAACAAGTTTCCAGCTTTATAGTTCCTTGAGTGGATACTTGTACATGTGACGATAAGGTCGCCGAGCCCTGTCAATCCCGAAAATGTTAATGGATTCGCACCCATCTTCATGCCAAGACGGGTTATTTCGGCCAGTCCTCTTGTAATGAGCGCTGCTTTCGCGTTATCCCCATAGCTCAAACCGTCCGATATTCCCGCAGCTAATGCGATAACATTTTTTAAAGCACCGCCAATTTCCACACCTATAAGATCATCATGTGTGTAAACACGAAAATAATTGTTCATAAAAAGATCTTGTACTTTAATAGCTGCTTCGGCATCCAGAGATGCTGCCGTAATCGTTGTCGGATGACGGAGGACAACCTCCTCGGCATGGCTTGGACCTGATAAAGCAACAATCGCTTTTCTTTTTTCCGGATCAATTTCATCCTCGATCATTTCGGAAATCCGTTTCAACGAATCCGGCTCGATTCCTTTCGAGACGTGAACAATTAACTTCGGTTCGTTTATTAATCGATTTAGCTGTCCACATATTTCTCGAATTCCTTTTGTTGGAACAGCGATGATCAAAACATCGCTGTGAGTAACAGCTTCCCGTACATCAGTCACTGCATGTAAATTAGTCGGCAGCTCTATTTTTGGCAAATACATTTCATTTGTATGCTGCTCGTTTATTTCCCTGCATTGATCGGGCTTTCTTGTCCAAAGCATGCAATTATGTCCATTGTCGGACAAAACGAATGCAATGGCTGTTCCCCAGCTTCCCGCTCCAAATACAGATACTTTCTCCAAAGTCTTCACCTCATTATTCACTGAGTCCGCTTAACTGCGTGCGCGTGTAATTAACCTGATCGGGGTTCCTTCAAATCCGAATGACTCCCTCAGCCGGTTTTGTAAAAATCGTTCATAAGAGAAATGCATAAGCTCCGGATCATTTACGAAAACAATGAATACCGGCGGTTTGACTGAAACTTGCGTAACATAATAAATGCGCAGTCTGCGTCCTTTATCTGACGGGGCAGGGTTTCTCGCCACTGCATCTTCTATCACTTCGTTCAATACGCTCGATTGAATACGCATCGCATGATTTTCGCTTATCATTTGAATTTGGTCAAATAGCGTTTTTACCCTTTGTTTCGTTTTTGCAGACACGAAAGCAATCGGAGCATAATCAAGAAAGAGGAAATTTTTTCGAATGTCTTCTGTAAAACGATTCATCGTTTTTTCATCTTTTTCAACTGCATCCCATTTATTGACGACGAAAAGAATGCCTTTGCCAGCTTCTTCTGCGTACCCTGCAATCCGCTTATCTTGTTCACGGATGCCTTCCTCGCCGTTTAAGACGATCAGTACAACGTCCGATCGGTCAATCGCCTTTAATGCACGAAGGACACTGTATTTTTCCATATTCTCGTATACTTTTCCTTTTTTGCGCATACCAGCTGTATCAATAATTTTGTACTTTTGCCCTTCGAATTCATATGTCGTATCAATCGCATCCGTTGTCGTCCCAGCTACATCACTGACGATGACACGTTCTTCGCCCAATAGCGCATTGACGAGCGATGATTTCCCGACGTTCGGTCTGCCAATCAATGAAAAACGGATAACGTCTTCTTCTTCGTCAACTTCCCCTTTTTCGGGAAAATGCTCAGCAACAGCATCCAACAAATCTCCAAGACCAATTCCGTGCGAACCTGATATTGGATATGGATCGCCGAATCCTAATGAATAGAAATCATAAATCATATCCCGCATATCCGGGTTATCGATTTTATTGACGGCCAATACGACTGGTTTTTTCGTTTTATAAAGAATTTTCGCTACTTGTTCATCCGCGTCAGTAACACCTTCGCGTCCATTCGTTAAGAAAATAATGACATCCGCCTCTTCGATGGCGATTTCAGCTTGCAAACGGATTTGCTCTAAGAACGGTTCATCTCCAATATCGATGCCGCCAGTGTCGATCAAATTAAAATCATGGGAAAGCCAGTCTGCAGAACTATATATGCGATCTCGCGTAACCCCCGCCACATCTTCTACAATCGATATACGCTCTCCGACAATCCGGTTGAATATTGTCGATTTCCCTACATTCGGCCTACCGACAATTGCTACAGTTGGTTTACTCATCAATTAACACCCTCTTAGTATTCTCTTTCGTATTATACACAATTCCTACAGTGCCGTCTAAAGGCGAGACATGTAAGCAGAACGAATCGCAGCACAAAAAAAGAGGCTGGGACAAAACCCACCTCTAATTGAAAAAGC
>NZ_JBHTLT010000123.1:0-47127 GCF_042679045.1 Sporosarcina contaminans
GCCTGGAACGGAAAGCGACGGTTGTCAGGGGTTCCCCATTTATTCTCCAACCAGAAAGGGACTATCACAGAAAATCAGTTTTCACTGACTTTCTGGACAGCCCCGATCTTTTTTAATCAGAGTCAATTAAGCTAATCTTGCCAAATCGCTTTTCAATTCCATCACCCAGCCAAATGGATCTTCCATTTGACCTTTTTGTATTTGAGAAAGATTCTCATATAGCCTTTTAGATAACTGGCCTGTTTCACCATTATTGACAATCATCTTATAGCCGTCCCAGTTCAATTCCCCTACTGGGGAAATAACCGCTGCAGTTCCAGTTCCAAATACTTCTTCTAGCTGACCTTTTTCGTATGCATTACGAATTTCATCCATTGAAATTTTTCGCTCCGAGACCGGTATATTCCAATGCCGTAGCATCTCGAGGACGGATTTTCGGGTGATCCCTTCTAATATGCTGCCATTGATCGCTGGGGTGATTACTTCACCATTGATTTTAAAGAAAATATTCATGCTGCCCACTTCTTCAACGTATTTTCGTTCGATTCCATCTAACCAAAGTACTTGGGAGTAACCTGATTGTTCGGCTACTTCTTGTGCTTTTAAACCTGCGGCATAATTTCCTGCTGTCTTAGCATTTCCAGTTCCACCTTTAACGGCGCGGACAAATTCATTTTCAACTAAGATTTTCACTGGATAGATCCCTTCTTTATAATAGGATCCTACAGGAGACAGAATAATGATAAATTGATATTTTTTTGACGGCGCGACACCAAGGAAAGCTTCATTTGCAATGACAAACGGACGGATATATAACGAAGTATCGGGCAATGTCGGAATCCAATCCTTTTCAATGAGTATTAATTGTGTCAGAGCTTGCAAAGCAGCTTCCTCATCAATTTTTGGCATGCATAGTCGCTCCAAAGAACGATTCAACCTTTTCATATTTTCTTGTGGGCGGAACAGTTTGATCGTACCATCCTCAGTTCGATACGCTTTTAAGCCCTCAAATACAGTTTGACCATAATGAAAGACGATAGATGCCGGATCTAATTGCAAAGGAGCGTAAGGAACAATTCGATGCCGGCGCCAACCTTTACCTTCTTCATAATCCGCTATGAACATATGATCCGTAAAGCTTCTTCCAAAAATAAGTGAATTTGGATTTGGTTTTTCTTTTCTTGTGTCGCTAAGCTTAATCTCGATGGGTAATCTTGTCATGCAAATCAAATCTCCTCGTTTTGGTCCCGGACCAATTAATGTTGAATAAAACAATTATACTGCATTTTTAGAAAAAAGAAAGACATAGAATACTTTTATTATTAAGTTTTTTTGGAAGCGGTTTCATGTTTGTTTCCAATAGAATTCATTTGTACAATAGAAGAAAAATGGAAAAAGGTGTTTTGATGGTTAAAGTTATCGTAATTGGCGGAGGGATATTAGGCGCATCTACCGCATATCATCTCGCAAAAAAAGGAGCGGAAGTGACGATCATTGATCGACAAGATGATGGGCAGGCGACTGCCGCATCCGCGGGTATTATCTGCCCTTGGCTGTCTCAAAGGAGAAACAAAGCTTGGTACTCTCTTGCAAAAGCAGGAGCCGCTTATTACCCGATTTTAGTGGAAGAACTTCAACGAGATGGTTTAACGGATATTGGCTACCGGAAAGTTGGTGCCATAAGTTTGCATACGGAACATAAGAAATTAGAAAAAATGCTTGAACGAGGAAGAATGCGTAAAGAGGATGCACCTGAAATCGGAGAACTCCATTTGCTATCGTTCGAAGAAACGAAACGGAAATTCCCATTCGTGAAAGATGGATATTCTTCTGTTTTTGTGGAAGGAGCAGCCCGTGTTGATGGAAGAAAACTGCGTGATTCTCTAATAGAAGCAGCTAAAAAAGTAGGCGCTCATGTCGTTTATGGTTCTGCTCTTCCAATTGTGGAAGAATGCAATATTGTTGCGGTTGAAGTAAATGGTTGTCTCTATAAGGCTGACCGTTTTATCGTTGCAGCAGGAGCTTGGGCAAACGATTTCTTGGAAACGTTAAATCTCAAGATGAAAGTAAGTGGTCAAAAAGCACAAATCATTCATTTAGTTGCAGAAAATGATCAAACAGAGGACTGGCCGGTTGTCATGCCGCCAACTGATCAATACATCGTACCTTTTGAAGGCGGAAAAATTGTCATTGGAGCTACACACGAAGATGGCAAGGAGTTTTTTACTTCCCCGACAGCTGGAGGTGTACATGAAGTACTGGATAAAGCGCTAACTGTTTGTCCCGATTTATCGAATATAGTTTTTGAAGAAGTTCGAACAGGCTTTCGCCCATTTACACCTAACTTTCTACCGGTTATCGGGCAACTCCCTAATTATCCGAATGCGTTCATATCAAATGGGTTAGGAGCTTCTGGACTTACGGTCGGCCCTTTTTTAGGAAAACAACTATCCAATATCGCTTTGCAAAAAGAAATTGATATTGATTTGTCGTTATATGATGTATCCCAAGCATTCGAATGAAATGAGCAATTGCTTATTTCATTTTTTTCTTGCAACAATATAAACATATGTTTATAATGAAAACAAATGTTTAACGAATACTAAATGATTGTTGCATGACGTTAAACATTCGGCGAACAGTTTCCGTTTGCGTACAATTTTGTTGAGTAGTCGGAAAAGTAGGCCAGAGTGTAAATGATAAGGGTGATAAATTTTGAATGCAAAAGAGTTGGCTGTCATTGAACTTCTTCGTAAGAACCCTTTTTTGACCCAACAGGAAATGGCTGATGCACTTCAAATGTCAAGGCCTGCACTTGCGAATTTGATCTCAGGATTAATGAAAGCAGGTAAAATAACAGGTAGGGCATATATTCTTGCAGATGAAAAGGAAGTCGTTTGCATTGGAGGTGCCAATGTTGACCGAAAATACCATTTGAAAGAAAAAGCACAATTAGGAACGTCCAACCCGGCGAATTTAACAGTGTCGGTCGGCGGGGTTGCACGTAATATCGCAGAAAACTTAGGACGGCT
Organism: Sporosarcina contaminans; assembly: GCF_042679045.1. Lineage (NCBI taxonomy): Bacteria > Bacillati > Bacillota > Bacilli > Caryophanales > Caryophanaceae > Sporosarcina > Sporosarcina contaminans. The sequence continues at coordinate 3,033 of NZ_JBHTLT010000123.1, forward strand.
TTCCCATCCTGTTCGTTTGCTGACAGTGGCCGGAAATGATGCTGATTGGGAAGCGATTGTACAAAGTTCTTCCATGCATATGAGTATTTCCGACGTCAATATGATGAATAGCTATTCTACCGGTTCATACTCTGCTGTCTTAAATCCGGACGGAGAATTGATCGTTGCAATGGCCAATATGGATGTGTACGAAAAACTTTCTGTTGAATACATGAAAGAGAAGGAACGGATAATGATGAATGCAGCTGCAATCATCATTGATTTAAATTGTCCAAAAGAGACAGTAGAATATGTGAAAAGTTTCTCACAACGCTACTCTATCCCGTTCGTAATCATACCGGTTTCATCACCGAAAATGAGCCATTTGCCTGATCATCTAACGGGTGTCACTTGGTTCATATGCAATCGCGATGAAGCTGAAGTTTATACGAATAAACCGATAAAGACTGATGAGGATTGGCGAAATGCAGTAAAGTCCATAATGGATTGCGGAGTTGAAAATGTAATTGTAACTGCAGGAAGCAAGGGTGCTATGGCAGCTTCTAAAAATTCAGAAGTCATTCACTTCCCGGCTGTGGAAGGCGTTTCAGTTGAAGATGTAACAGGTGCTGGCGATGCGTTTGTATCTGGAGTACTTCATGGATATCTTCTGAACATGGATTGGCAACAATCAATAAAGGCTGGCTTAGTAAATGCCGCTAAAACGCTTGAATCGAATGACACTGTAAGACAGGATTTGACAGCAGAACAACTTGAAAAAGAACTGGAGGCTTTACAATGAAACAATATCTATCTTATTCAGCAGAAGTACAAGAAGCGATGGCGACTGGAAGACCGATTGTTGCCTTAGAGTCAACAATCATTTCTCACGGAATGCCATATCCTAAAAACGTTGAGACAGCAAGGGAAGTAGAGCAAATTATCCGAGAAAATGGAGCTGTACCTGCAACGATTGCGTTAATCGATGGTCAAATTAAGATTGGTCTTTCTGACGAAGAGCTTGAAATGTTCGGTAATAGCCAAGGGGTCGCGAAAGCGTCTCGCCGTGATCTTGGTTACTTAATTGCGACGAAACAGTTGGGCGCAACTACTGTTGCAGCAACGATGATTTGTGCTGATTTAGCAGGAATTCGCATCTTCGTAACTGGCGGAATCGGCGGCGTACATCGTGGTGCAGAAACAACGATGGATATTTCTGCTGATCTTGAAGAATTGGCGAAAACAAATGTTGCTGTCGTCTGTGCTGGGGCAAAATCCATTTTGGATATCGGTTTGACGATGGAATATCTTGAAACGAAAGGTGTCCCCGTCGTAGGATATGAAACAGACGTATTACCGGCTTTTTACACACGCAGAAGTGAATTCCCAATCAACTTCCGTGCGGATGATCCAGAAACAGTTGCGGACATGCTTCGTGTAAAATGGGATTTAGGTTTGCAAGGAGGGGCAGTCATCGCCAATCCGATTCCAGAAAAGGATGCGCTTGACGAAGCATTCATTAACGGAATTATTCAAGAAGCGCTTAAGGAAGCACAAGAGAAAAACATTTCGGGCAAAGACGTCACTCCATTCATGTTAGGGAAAGTGAAGGACTTGACAGAAGGCAAAAGCTTGGACGCAAACATTGCGTTAGTAAAACATAATGCGAAAATCGGAACGCGAATTGCGATCGCTTTTGCAAATAGCAAGGAATCATAAAGTTTACCTATAATTGAAACAGAAGCCAGGACAAAATCATACTGATTTTTTGTCTGGCTTTTTTGTTTATGATGACTGACCTAAGTCTATTTTGTGAAAAATAAAATTGGTTGTTTTGCTATGATAGTATGTAACTAAATAGACAGATAGGGTGAGAGACATGTTTTTTGCACAAATGTCGGGCTTTCCTGGTTCAGGAAAATCGACTTTGGCTAAGGAAATTGCAAAAAGGACCGGTGCAATTATCGTAGATCATGATATTTCGAAATCTGCGTTGCTTCATAGTGTAGGGGACGGAAATATAGATCCAAAGCTTGCGGGAAAAATTTCATATAATATCGATTGGTCATTCATTGACTTTCAGTTGTCATTGGGAAATAGTGTCATATTTGATAGCCCGTGCCTATATGAAGAAATGGTTCATAAGGGTACAGCTTTTTCCAATAAGTATAATGCGAAATACAAATATATCGAATGTTATGTAAATGATTTCCATACAATTAATCGAAGGCTGAGAAATCGAAAGCGATTAATAAGTCAAATAGAAGAGGTGAAATCAGAGATAATTTTCAAGAATACAATTGAAAATTGCGCCAAGCCATCAGGCTATGATTGTTTAAAGGTTAATACATCTAAACCGATTGAAGATTATATTTTTGAAGTGATTAAGTATATCAATACATAACGTTTAAGTCCCTTCTTTTATATTTCTATCCTCTTTGCTGTACAATAGTGCTGATAGGGGGAAATAGAAAATTGAAGTTAGTATCGTGGAATGTAAATGGATTACGGGCATGTGTCCGGAAAGGCTTTTTGGACTATTTTTATGAGCAAGATGCAGATATATTTTGTGTACAGGAGACAAAGCTGCAGGAAGGGCAAATTGATTTGTCTCTGGAAGGCTACTACCAATATTGGAACTATGCACAGAAAAAAGGGTATTCCGGAACGGCGGTCTTTACGAAGGAAGAGCCTCTCTCTGTACGATACGGAGTAGGGGATGATGAGTCCGAATATGAAGGACGAATTTTAACTTTAGAATATGAAGATTTTTATTTGGTAAATGTGTATACTCCGAATTCTCAAAGAGATTTGGCGCGCTTGCCTTACCGATTGGAATGGGAAGACCGGATGAAAGATCATTTAGTTCGGCTGTCAGAAGTGAAGCAAGTCATCCTTTGCGGAGATTTAAATGTAGCGCATAATGAAATCGATATTCGAAATTACAAATCAAATGCAGGCAATTCTGGTTTTACTTATGAAGAGAGGGGTAAAATGACTGCATTGTTAGAGGAAGGATTCATCGATACGTTCCGTCATTTCCAACCAGATATGGAAGGCGCCTATACTTGGTGGTCGTACATGAATAAGGTAAGGGAGCGGAATATAGGCTGGCGGATCGATTATTTCATCGCGACGAAAGGTATGTTGCCAAAGCTGAAGTCTTCCTACATACATCCACATGTTTTGGGCAGCGATCATTGCCCGATTGTCTTGGAATTGCATGCAGATGGGTAAGCTGTAATAAAGGAGAGAAAATAAGATGGCAAAGTCAATTACAACTTTTTTAATGTTTGAAGGAAAAGCAAAACAAGCGATGGATTTTTACCAGTCATTATTTCCAAACAGTGAAATTCAGCAAATTGATTATGCAGAGGATGGGACTGTCAGACTAGCAACTTTTATTTTGAATGGAGAAACCTTTATGTGCATTGATAGTTCAGTCCATCATGCATTTACATTCACGCCGTCTATTTCAATGTTTGTTGAATGTGATTCAATTGACGAATTGGAACGTTTGTTTCATAGACTGTCAGAAGGTGGACAAGTACTAATGGACTTAGGTGAAATTCCTGGAAGTGAAAAATTTGGTTGGGTACAGGATCAGTTTGGTGTTTCGTGGCAATTGAATGTTTTTAACGCATAATAAATGAATGGAAATGAAAAGGAACAATTGTGCTAAATTGTATGTTCAGCACAATTGTTCCTTTTTTAATGGTCTTCTCATAATTTAGTACGCTTAATTAGCTATCCCGTCCGCGGCGGCTGCGTTCTCCACCTTTGCGTCCTGCTTCAGACTTGCTCATTTTGCCATTGTTATTATAGTTGTCATTTTGTTGTGCGCGTGCTTCTCCGCCTTTACGTCCGATTTCTTCATAGAAGTCACGGTCATGATTTTTTGCAGTAGCTTCTCCACCTTTGCGCCCGATTTCTTCGTAGAAATCACGGTCATGGTTTTTTGCAGTAGCTTCTCCGCCTTTGCGCCCGATTTCTTCATAGAAGTCACGATCATGGTTTTTAGCGGTAGCTTCCCCGCCTTTACGTCCTGCTTCTTCTAATGACATTTTGCCTCTGTTGTCGTTATTGTTGTTATTATTTTTAGCCATGTTTTACCTCTCCTTTTCTTACTGTTTTTGTATTGGCTTACAGTTCTTCTATTGCCGAAAAACGAGTATGATAAACTTATATAATGCGAATTAATGTACTTGTCACAATAGTAATGTAAATGTTATGAACATAATAGTAAGGTAAAAATTAACAAATGTAAAAAAGAGAGAGAAACCTTGTTGAAATATGTCGAATGCGTGTTATAATAAAAACCTATTAAAAATAACATCCACTCATATAATCGCGGGAATATGGCCTGCAAGTTTCTACCGGTTTACCGTAAATAAACCGACTATGAGAAGCAACGGAATAAAGGACCATGCCTCGCATGTTCCCCTTTTTTCATTCGGAACTGTCCGGATGACCTTGCTCCACTCATGAAATGAATGGATGCACGGTCATCCGTTTTTTATATTGCTGCTGATCGTGAACGATTAAGGAGGAAATGAAGATGAAACAGATGGAAGATAAAATTTTGGCGGAAGGTAAAGTTTTATCAGATCAAGTGTTAAAAGTGGATTCGTTTTTGAATCATCAAATTGATCCGCAATTAATGAAAGCGATTGGCATGGAATTTGCGGAACGATTCAAGGATGCGGGCATTACTAAAATCTTGACGATCGAATCTTCAGGAATTGCTCCAGCAGTTATGGCGGGACTTGAGTTGAATGTACCAGTCGTATTTGCAAGAAAACGCAAGTCTCTAACATTAGTCGATGATTTGCTTACTGCAAAAGTTCACTCCTTCACTAAGAATGAAACGAATGAAATATCGGTTTCCAAGAAATTTATTAATGCAGATGATACGGTGCTAATGATCGATGATTTTCTTGCGAACGGACAGGCTGTGAATGGCCTTATGGATATTATCGAACAAGCAGGTGCTACGTTGGCTGGTGTCGGAATTGTCATTGAGAAGGGCTTCCAGCAAGGTGGAGAATTGCTAAGAGAAAAAGGAATCCGCATTGAATCGTTGGCGATTATAGAATCTCTTGAAAACGGAGAAGTCAAATTGAAAAAAGAGGTGCCTACAAAATGAAATCCGTCGTTTTAGGCTTCCAACATTTATTGGCGATGTATGCGGGGGCTATATTAGTCCCATTGATCGTCGGTGAGGCAATCGGATTAAACTCGACTCAATTGACCTATTTAGTATCGATTGATATTTTAATGTGTGGCATTGCGACGATTTTGCAAATCATGACGAACCGTTTCTTCGGGATTGGTCTGCCGGTCGTCTTAGGGTGTACATTTACGGCAGTCGGTCCGATGATTGCAATCGGCGGCAATTATGGCATATCAGCTATTTATGGAGCGGTAATCGCTTCAGGCATTATAATTGTAATGATAAGCAAGTTTTTTGGAAAACTGATTAAGTTTTTCCCGCCTATTGTAACGGGTTCTGTAGTTACAATAATTGGAATCACTTTGATTCCTGTTGCTTTGAACAATATGGGAGGGGGCCAAGGCGCGCCTGACTTCGGTTCCGTAACGAATGTTTTATTATCATTCGGCACTTTACTCTTCATCATTTTAGTATACCGCTTTTCAAATGGATTTTTGCGTTCGATTTCTATCCTTTTAGGCTTAATTGCGGGCACAGTCGCTGCGATGTTGTTTGGAGTTGTAGACTTTGGTGCAGTGAAGGAAGCATCCATGTTCCACATGGTTGTTCCATTTTACTTCGGAACACCGACTTTTCACCTTTTCCCAATCGTAACGATGACTTTAGTTGCGATGGTATCATTAGTAGAATCATCCGGCGTTTACTTTGCTTTAGGGGATATTTGTGAAAAGGAAATTGGTAAAAAGGATTTAGAGAAAGGCTACCGTGCAGAAGGTTTAGCTTCAGTCATCGGGGGCATTTTCAACGCATTTCCATATACGACATTTTCTCAAAATGTCGGTTTAATGCAAATGTCTGGTGTCAAGTCACGTAAAGTAATCGCAATTACTGCAATAATGCTCATTTCTTTAGGTCTTATGCCGAAGATTGCTGCATTGGCAACAGTCATTCCGACATCCGTATTAGGCGGTGCGATGGTTGCGATGTTTGGCATGGTCGTATCACAAGGGATTAAAATGCTCAGCAAAGTAATCGGGCAATCACAAGAAAATGCAATGATTGTAGCTTGTTCGATCGGATTAGGGCTTGGCGTATCCGTAGTACCAGATATTTTCTCGCATTTGCCTGAAGGAATTCAAATTTTAACAAGCAACGGCATTGTAGCCGGCAGTTTGACGGCTATATTCCTCAACATCATGTTCAATATGATCCCTTCAAGAAAGCGCAAGGCATCTGTTCAAGCACCAGAACAAGAAACAAAGCAAACAATAGCATTAACCGAACAAGAAGCGTAAATAAAAAGGCTGCCTGAATTTATTCCGGCAGCCTTTCATTATTATTTAGTATCATTATCAGCATCTGTGTCAGTGTCAGTATCTGTATCCATATTTGAATCTGTTCCATCATCAAGATTGACATCAACATCCGTGCCGTCGTCAACACCTGTACCGTCATCTACGCCCGTACCATCATCTACATCAGCCGGCGGGGGATTATTCACATCTACATCTGTGTCATCGTCACCATCTCCGCATGCTGATAGTAGACCTACAGACAGAACCGTAGCTGCGCCAATCTTTAACCACTTTTTATTCTCTGTTATCATTTTCATTTCATTCTCCTCCAAATCAATTTAAATACTCTTGCCTACTCAATACATACCCGATATGATGTAGGGTAATCATTACAATTACATTGCGAAAAGATTACAAGATGAAAAAGCCAAGCGTTCGACTTCATGAAGAAGAACGCTTGGCTTTTAGGCTTTTAAATCACATCATTTACACTCTATGCTCTTGATATTTATGAAGATGTAGCTTGTTTTCGAGTGCTTTTAAGTCCGACTGCGATACATCTGCTTCATACGCGAGGATCGTATCCAATAGTTGTTCCTTTGTACTTGCCCCGATAACTGTGGAAGCGATCGCTTCATTTTGTAAATTAAATGCAATGGCAGTAGCATGAAGATTAGCTGTCTCTTCCAATAGCATTTTAACCGTCTCTTTCATTTCAGAAGTGCTATACTCCGCAAAACCGTTCAGTTGATCTGCTTTTACTAGCCCGTCATTTGTTAGAAGGCCTTTCGCTAAAGTCCCTCTCGTTATGATGGATGCACCTTCATCGTGAATCATAGAGAACCATTCCTCAGGCCGCCGATCCAATAAACTATATTGCATCATGACAGAAACTGCATTGCTCTTTTTTAAAAATCGATTGATGACATTAGGGCGGATGGATGAAATGCCGTATTGGCGAATGATACCTTCTTTTTTCAGAGTCTCAAAAGCATCGATCGTTTCCGAGGCGTCATCTTCCATAGTACCGCCGTGCAATTGGTAAAGGTCGATATAATCCGTCTTTAGACGGCGCAAGCTCTCTTTTACCGCCTCCATTATATACGCCTTTTTTGGATTCCAGCGCCAGCCATCCTCTCCTGCAATACGCTCGTTGCCAACCTTTGTAGATAAAATGATGTCATCTCTTTTTTCTTTCAATAAGCTGCCAACGATCATTTCATTTTTACCAGAATCGTATAAATCTGCAGTGTCGAAAAAATTGATGCCTGCCTCCAATGCAGTGTCGATAATGGCTTTAGCCTTTTCTTTGTCATTAGGAAGCGACATGCAACCAAGGCTAATTTCTGAAACAAAAATACCGCTTTTCCCTAATTCTCTTTTTTTCAATTGGAGCACCTCCCATTTTGTTCATGTTACAATGGCAATGAAAAAAGTGAAAGCGCTGTGCTTATCCGATAGAGTGAAAGGGGCAATTGCGGTGAATCGTTTTGAAGAAAAGACAATTGGAAGAAAGAGCATCTATGAAGGGAAAATTATTTCCCTAAGAGTTGAAGATGTTGAATTGCCAGATGGGAAGACGGCGCAAAGAGAATTAGTCGACCATCCGGGGGCTGTAGCGATTATTGCCATAACAGACGATGAGAAAATACTATTAGTTGAACAGTATCGCAAAGCGCTAAAAAGGTCTTTAATTGAAATTCCTGCAGGAAAAATTGAAAAAGGTGAAAATCCCGATGTAACAGCGTTGCGTGAATTGGAAGAAGAGACTGGCTATCGCGCGAAGCAGTTCTCTTATTTGCAATCCTTTGCGACATCTCCAGGATTTGCAAATGAAATCATCCATCTTTATATAGCGAAGGACCTTTTTAAAATAGAACATCCAGCAAAAGGCGATGAGGATGAATTTATTCACCTCATGGAATGTACAATGGCAGAAGCGGACGAAATGATGGCTGATGGAAGGATTTTTGATGCGAAAACAGCTTTCGCCATCCTTTATGCTAAAAAACTTTTAAAAAATTGATGTATTTGGGAGCGGACAAGCATAGGTTATAGAAACGATGCGGGGGTGAAGCCTATGTTCCGTTCCTTATCATTTATCCACTTATTTGTCATTCTATCCATTTGCTATATCGGGGGGGCCCTTCTTTTTCGTGAAATTCCGATGTCCGCTTCTAAAAGTTTAATAAGTCTTTTTGATCAGCGAATAATAATGGATATGGAAGGTTCGATAATCAAGCCTTTATTAGTTGCGATCATTTTTTTCGTTGCAGCATTTTTATTTTCAATCAACCGAAGAACACGGTTTACTGTGTTATTCATCGGAGCGATTAAATGTGTCATATTCGGTATGAGCTCTGCAATGTTATTGTCGCAGGAAATGAAGTTAGTCGCATATTCGGTTTGGTGGTTCCCATTTCAATTTTTGTCTTGTTTTCTTTTTTTAACATTTTGCGGTATAATCAGTCCGCCTTACTTTAAAAGGCAATCTAGAAATCGCCGGGAACTTCATGTCCTGCCTATGTTAGTCGGATTGTTTTTCATCGTCCAATTAGTTGAAATGACACTCTATCATTTCTTCATTCGATAGAAGCGAACGGTGAATCGTTCCCTTTATGTTGTCACACGGATTGACCATTTGATATAATGGTATCAGTGTTGAGGGGGGCGTCATATGGAGAGCCGCATTGAACGGATAAAAAAGCAGTTGCACGGGGCCAGCTATAAGTTGACGCCTCAGCGCGAAGCGACGGTCTTGGTTCTTCTTGAGAATGAAGAGGACCATTTGAGTGCTGAAGACGTGTTTCTACTTGTAAAAGAGAAAGCTCCGGAGATAGGTTTGGCAACTGTCTATCGGACATTGGAATTACTTACTGAACTGAAAATTGTAGATAAAATCAATTTCGGTGATGGGGTGTCAAGATATGATCTGCGACAGGAGGGAGCTTCTCGCTTTCACCATCATCTTATTTGTATAGAATGCGGTAAAGTTGCTGAAATACAAGATGATCTTTTAGGTGATGTAGAAAAAATAGTGGAAAGTCGCTTCGGATTTGAAGTGAAAGATCATTGGCTAACTTTCCATGGAATTTGTGAAAATTGCAAATCCGTAAACAAAGACAACAAGAAATGAGTGGGGATAGCATAGACGCTGTCCCTTTTATCATTGTTCAACGGTTTTCTGTAAAGTCATGAAATAGATTCCGGTGCACTACATAATAAAACCGGATCCGACGGATAATGATTCGTTCAATAGAATAGAAGATTGAATGGCGGGGATACTATGAGGGATGGGAAATTTGCTTTGGAGGATTATGTACATTTCCTGAAAGTGGAGCGGCAGCTATCCGTGAATACGATCGGATCGTATAAACGGGATTTAAATGATTATTTACGCTTTATGGACAAGGCCGAAGTAAAGTCTCTGGATGATATCGACAGAGCTTTAATACTACGACATATGTCAGCTCTGAAAGAACAAGGGAAGTCGCACCGGACGATTGCGCGGCATATTTCTTCAATCCGCTCTTTTCACCAATTTTTGTTAAGAGAAAAGGTGACAACACAAGATCCTACAGTCCACTTGGAAATGCCTAAGATTGAACAAAAGTTGCCGAGAGTGCTTTCTGTTCAAGAAGTGGATAGACTAATTTCAATGCCTGAAGGTGACAAACCTTTAGGTCAGCGGGATATCGCTTTATTGGAGCTACTTTATGGTACTGGTATGCGGGTCAGCGAATTGATTGGATTGGATGTGGAAGATATCCATTTATCGATGGGGTTTATCCGCGTATTCGGAAAAGGCGGAAAGGAACGTATTATTCCGTTAGGAAGCGGTGCTATGAAAGCATGCGAACATTACATAACATCGGTCAGACCGGAGTTGGCTAAATTGAAGAAGACGGACGCGTTGTTTTTAAATATGAGAGGCGGACGTTTGACGCGGCAAGGATGTTGGAAAATAATTAAAGAATACGCTTCTAAAGCGGGTATACATCAAGAACTGACACCGCATATTTTACGGCATTCCTTTGCGACGCATTTAATTGAAAACGGTGCAGATTTGCGAGCAGTACAGGAAATGTTAGGTCACTCTGATATTTCTACAACGCAAATTTACACCCATGTCAGCAAAAACAGGTTGAAAGATGTATATATGCAATTTCATCCGCGGGCTTAAAAAGACATCGCCAAATCATATTGGAGGAGATAGATATGGAAAATAAGAAGTTCAACCGGATTCATCTAATCGTTTTAGACTCTGTCGGGATCGGGGAAGCACCGGACGCCGAACAGTTCGGAGACAGAGGGGCCAATACATTAGGCCATATTGCTGAAGAGATGAACGGTTTGAAAATGCCGAATATGGGGCGTTTAGGTTTATCGAATATTAAGGAACTAAAAGGCATACCGGTTGAACAGCAGCCAGCTGGATTTTACGGGAAGATGCAGGAAGCATCCGTAGGGAAAGATACGATGACTGGACATTGGGAAATAATGGGCCTTAACATTGATAAACCATTTAAAGTTTATCCGGATGGCTTTCCGAAAGAGTTAATCGATGAATTGGAAAAAAGGACGGGACGTAAAGTAATTGGCAATAAACCTGCAAGTGGCACTGAAATTATCCAAGAATTAGGTCAAGAACATATGGATACAGGCGCAATCATTGTTTATACATCTGCCGATCCAGTCTTGCAAATTGCTGCGCACGAAGGCATCATTCCGATTGAAGAGCAATATCGAATTTGTGAGATCGCACGTGAGATTACTTTGAAGCCAGAATTTTTAGTAGGTCGTGTCATTGCTCGTCCTTTTGTTGGCGAACCAGGAAATTTCATCCGCACAACAAACAGGCATGATTATGCATTGAAACCGTTTGGAAGAACGGTTATGAATGAAATGAAAGACGCAGGTTATGCTGTTATTGCAGTCGGTAAAATTTCCGACATTTTTAATGGAGAAGGCGTAACAGAAGCTGTAAGGACATCAAGCAATATGGATGGGGTCGATAAGTTGATCGATGTCATGAAAAGTGATTTTGAAGGAATGAGCTTTACAAATTTAGTCGATTTTGACGCTTTATATGGTCACCGTCGAGATCCAATTGGCTATGGCAATGCATTGCAAGATTTTGACGCGCGATTGCCTGAAATCATAGGTGCGCTTAAAAAAGATGATTTGCTAATTATAACGGCTGATCATGGCAACGATCCGGTTCATAGCGGAACAGATCATACTCGTGAATTTGTCCCGTTACTTGTTTATTCTCCTTCATTTACAAGTGGTGGAGCATTACCTCTTCGTGAAACGTTTTCCGATATTGGTGCAACAATCGCTGAAAACTTCAATGTGAGGATGCCCGAATTCGGAAAAAGCTTTTTATCTTTAATCAGCGAATAAAATCTTCTCTATGTAGCGGGTGTTACGGATTTTTAAGGAGTTCAGACCGCAATTATGCGAAGCGCAATGGATTCGAATTTTACGAAAAAGGTGTGATTTGTTTTGTTCAGAATGGTAGATATTATAGAGAAAAAAAGAGATGGAGAAATACTTTCAAAAGAGGAAATCTCTTTCTTCATTGAACAATATACGAATGGCTCAATTCCTGATTATCAAGTAAGCGCTTTGCTCATGGCGATTTACTTTGAAGGTATGACAGCGGAAGAACAAGGATTTTTGACGATGGCGATGGTTGAATCTGGAGATCAAATTGATTTATCTCCGATTGAAGGCATTAAAGTCGATAAACACTCAACTGGTGGCGTGGGCGACACGACTACGTTAATTTTAGCTCCATTAGTTGCTGCATGCGGTGTCCCTGTAGCTAAAATGAGCGGCAGAGGGTTGGGCCATACTGGCGGTACATTGGATAAACTTGAAGCGATTGAAGGGTTCCATATTGAACTGACGCAAGAGCAATTTGTACGTCAAGTGAATGATTTGAAATTGGCGGTCATCGGCCAAAGTGGTAACTTAACACCTGCTGATAAAAAATTGTATGCGCTTCGTGATGTCACTTCAACGGTTGATAGCATCCCGCTAATTGCAAGCTCGATTATGAGCAAGAAGATTGCCGCTGGTGCAGATGCGATCGTGCTAGACGTAAAAACAGGCGATGGTGCATTTATGAAATCAATAAAAGATGCAGAGGCACTTGCGAAATCGATGGTAGCAATCGGTCAAGAAGTTGGCAGAAATACGATGGCAGTCATTTCTGACATGAGCCAGCCGTTAGGTTTTGCGATTGGCAATGCGCTTGAAGTAAAAGAAGCGATTGAAACGTTGAAAGGAGAAGGGCCGGAAGATTTAACGGAACTTTGCCTTGTGTTAGGTAGCAAAATGATCGTTGCAGGAGGCAAGGCTGAAACGCTCGAAGAAGCTCGCGCTCAATTGCAGCAAGTCATTCAAGACGGTTCAGCGCTTCGTCTATTTGGTGAAATGGTCGAGGTTCAAGGAGGAAATCGTGAAATGATTGAAAATCCTTCTTTGCTTCCTGCAGCTAAATACCAAATAGAAGTTCAAGCTCAAGAAGATGGTTATATTACGCAAATGGAAGCAGATGAAATTGGGATTGCTGCTATGCTATTAGGTGCGGGAAGAGCGACAAAAGAAGATAAAATCGACTTGGCTGTAGGCATCATGCTGAAAAAGAAAATTGGAGATCGTGTAATGAAAGGTGAACCGTTGGCCGTCATTCACTCGAATACAGAAAACGTTGATAAATCCAAGGAGTTGATTATGAAGCATATTCATATCTCTCCAGAAAAAGTGGAAAAACCTTCTTTAATCCATGAAATGATTACAGAATAAGTTTCATTCATAATTAACCGATCCAGACATCTTTCGGATGTTGGATCGGTTTTTTATTTATACCAAAGAGGTGTAAACAATCCTTAAAATGGATAGGCTTTTAAGGTGGAAATCATTGTCGAAAAAAAGGGTTGTTTTGAAATGTTTGACTACTTATGTCGCGAGGAAGGAGTTTGCTTTCTGTATGTTGAATAGTCCGCTAAGAGGAGGGATTCAGCATGGCTGATATTAAACAAATCGATGGCATTATAGTAATTACTTTGGCGGGGGAGTTGGATAATCATGAAGCCAATAGAATAAGGACGATGATATCTTCGTCTATTTTTAGCGGTCAAGTAAATGCAGTTATATGGGACTTAGGAAGATTAGGATTTATGGATAGTGCAGGTGTTGGACTCATTTTAGGAAGGATGAGGGATTTGGCTCCATACAATGGTGAGACGATCATTTTAAACCCGTCACCGACAATGGAGAAAATCTTTCAATTTTCCGGCTTGGATTCTAATATTAGGCACGGTTCGGTTGAATCTGCAATAGGTGAAATTGGAGGGGTACTTCATGAAAAATGAAATGACATTATCATTCGTAGCAATCGAAGAGAATGAGGCGCTGGCAAGAATGGCGATGACATGCTTCATCACACCTTTGGATCCTACATTGGAGGAGATTTCCGAATTTAAGACGATCGTTTCAGAAGCAGTAACAAACGCTATTATTCATGGTTATGACTGTGATGGAGTCAGCATGGTGAAAATTCATGCTGTAATTGACGATCATAAAATCTCTATGACGGTCCAAGATGAAGGCAACGGAATTTTTGATGTAGAACAAGCAATGGAGCCAATGTTTACCACAAAGCCTTTAATGGAACGTTCTGGCATGGGCTTTACGATTATGGAAAGCTTTTCAGATCATCTATCAGTAGAATCATCGATTGGAAATGGAACTATTGTGCGATTCGAGAAGACGTTTTCCCCAGTCTCGGAAGTCAGCAGAATGAGGTGACCGATGGATACATCCGTTGAAAAGCAAGATATTCTATTGTCACAGGAGAAAATGAGGGTGCTCATTCAACAATCTCAAGAAGGCGATAAGGATGCCAGGCGGATGATGGTTGAAGGGAATACAAGGCTCGTCTGGTCAATCGTGCAGAGATTTGCCTCAAGAGGAGCTGATTTGGAAGATCTATTCCAAATAGGGTGCATCGGTCTTATGAAATCCATTGACAAATTTGATTTGTCATACGATGTGAAGTTTTCCACATATGCTGTGCCGATGATTGTAGGTGAGATTCAACGGTTTTTACGAGATGACGGCATGGTAAAAGTGAGTCGTTCAATACGAGAGCTTAGTTTTAAAATTCGACATGTAACGGATGATTATATTAAGAATCAAGGAAGATCTCCTTCCGTATCTGAAATTGCGGATGCGCTAAATGTGACTGTTGATGAAATTATTTTAGCATCGGATGCCTTAAGGGACCCGGCTTCTCTCCATGAACAGCTTTACGAAAATGAAGGGGATAGTTTAACACTAATGGATCAGCTTAAGGATGATCGGTCAGAAAGATTTTTCGACCATATCCCGTTGCGAGATGTAGTTTCGAAATTGAATAAACGTGATCAAACGATTATTTACATGAGGTATTATCTTGATTACACGCAAAGTGACATAGCAGAAAGAATTGGGATATCACAAGTGCAAGTTTCGCGATTGGAGAAAAAGATCTTAGCTCAATTAAAGGCTTGGATGAGTGCGCAGCCAGAGGAAAGTGACAAAGTGAGGATGGATTAATAAATGTCAAACCTTTTTACATCTACGAAAGATGCAGAAAATTGGTTCCGCGATCAGTTTGGCGTTAATGAAACTTTCGATGCAACAGCAAAAAGTGTGCATCTTTGGGGTATGCCGGTTCTTATTTTCTATATTAATGGATTGATTGACGGTGCAGTGCTGACTACGTTGTTAACAGAAATGCAAGAGAAGTTTGATGAAGAGGAAGAAAATCGTCAAGACCCCGATTGGTTTTTAACGTACTTTCCTTATTATGCTTTAGATGAAGCGGAGAATAGGGAAAGTATATTGACAAATGTTTTAAGTGGTTTGGTCGCTTTCATATTACCCGATGGACATGCTTTCATTGCAGATTTAAGAAATTATCCCGGAAGGCAGCCGGAAGAACCCGATACAGAAAAAGTCATCCGCGGTTCACGAGATGGCTTTACGGAAAATATTATAACGAATACCGCATTAGTTAGAAGAAGGTTGAAAACAGAAAAACTGCGGTTTGAAATGCACCATACGTCTGTAAACGGTAAAACGGATGTTGCAATAACGTTCATGAAAGGTGCTGCCAGTGAGGAGCATTTATCCTACATCCGTGAACGATTAGACGAAATTAAGCATGACGGTTTAACAATGACAGATAAGTCACTTGAAGAATTTCTATTTAAACAAAGATTTCATCCAATGCCATTCGTACGCTTTACGGAACGGCCGGACATTTGTGCAGCGCATTTATTGGAAGGCCATATTGCTTTAATTGTTGATACATCACCATCCGTAATTTTAGTGCCTACGACAATATTTCACCATCTACAACATGCAGAAGAATACCGGCAAGCACCATTTATAGGCACGTTCGTTCGATGGCTGCGCCTTACAGGTTTTTTACTAAGTTTATTTCTTCTGCCATTTTGGTACCTATTGGCGACACGTCAGCAATATTTGCCCGTGTCTCTAAGCTATATCGGACCGAATGATCCTGGAGAAGTGCCTTTATTTGTGCAATTGTTTATTGCAGATGTCGGAATCGAAGTATTGAGGATGGCCGCGATTCATACTCCGACTCCAATGTCGACCGCGATGGGATTGGTAGCCGCAATAGTCATTGGCCAAGTCGCAATCGATGTCGGACTGTTTACAGCGGAAGTCATTTTATATGTCGCAGTAAGTGCAATTTTTACATTTGCAATTCCATCATTTGAATTAAGCATAACAACAAAGATTTTTAGGCTGTTTATCTTAATTATGACGGGGATATTCGGTGCGCATGGATTTTTCCTTGCTACCGTCTTATTGTTCTATTATTTGTATTCATTGAAGCCGATGGGCGTGCCCTATTTATGGCCAGTTTTGCCATTTTTCCCACAGGCAATGCAGCGTGTGCTGATTAGGTATCCAATGACGATTGATGCTCCGAGGCCTTTCATAACAGATGCCCCAAAACGGAACCGATTGTCGTAGGAGATTGATTCCTTCCACTGTATTATGATAAAGTCTTATCTATACGACATGGAGGAATTCACTATGTACTTATACGGAACCCAAACGGTAAATGAAAAAGGCCATTTAACAATCGGCGGTGTAGATACAGTTGATTTGGCACATATTTATGGCACACCTTTATTAGTTTATGATATTGCGCTTTTCAAAGAAAGAGCTGCAGCATTTCAAGAAACTTTCAAAAAAGCCGGCATTCAAGCACAAGTTGCCTATGCTAGTAAAGCGTTCTCTTCCATTGCAATTTATGAAGTTGCGGCACAACTGGGCCTCTCGCTTGATGTTGTTTCAGGCGGGGAGCTCCATACTGCCGTTGCTGCAAACTTCCCGCGGGAAAAGATCCATTTTCATGGAAACAATAAAAGCTATACAGAATTACAATATGCGTTTGACGAAAAAATTGGCTGCATTGTCCTTGATAACTTCCACGAGATAGAGATGATCAAGGAAATTTCTGAAGCACGGAAAGAGAAAATGAATGTTTTGCTGCGAGTTACTCCGGGCGTACATGCGTCTACACATGACTACATTACGACTGGACAGGAAGATTCAAAGTTTGGATTTGATTTGAAAAATGGGCAAACGGATGATGCGTTTTTAAAATTGCATAATCATCCATACATCCAACTATTGGGAATGCATTGCCATATTGGATCTCAAATCTTTGAAACAGAGGCGTTTCGTTTAGCAGCAGAAGCGTTGATGACAAAAATGGTAGAGTGGCGGCAGAAGTTCAAATTTACTTGTTCAGTTCTAAATTTAGGCGGTGGATTCGGCATTCGCTATACAGCAGAAGACGAGCCGTTGCATCCGTCCAAATACGTTGAAGAGATGGAATCGACTGTCCTATCAATGGCACGGACATATAACTATCCTTTGCCCGAGATTTGGATTGAACCCGGAAGATCGCTTGTCGGGGATGCAGGCACAACAATTTATACAATTGGTAGCACGAAAGAAGTGCCGAACATTAGGACGTATGTCTCTGTGGACGGTGGAATGTCCGATAATATTAGACCTGCGCTATATGGGGCAAAATACTCTGCTGCTAGCGCAAACAGGATGTTGGATCCCCATTCGGACAAAGTAACAATTGCAGGAAAATGTTGTGAATCAGGAGATAAGTTGATTGAAGAAGCGTTTATAGCACAGCCTGTAGAAGGGGATTTGCTTGCCATTTTCTGTACAGGGGCATACACGTATTCAATGGCCAGTAACTATAACCGTTTGCCGAAACCGGCAATTGTCTTTTGTGAAGATGGGCAACACCAATTAGTTGTCCGTCGGGAGACCTATGAAGATATAATAAGGCTGGATATCCCGTTGCAAAAGATAGGACGTGAACAATCGAAATGAGAAGACGCAATATTACCCTTTTTGTCCTAATCATCATAGCTGCAATCATTTGGGGAGCTGTTTATTGGTACTTTATTGCCCCACATGTAGGGCCAAATAAATGAACTTTCCCGCTCATTGAAAAAGAAAAGCTTATGATGTACGATGTACTAAATAAATATGTCTCTCACATTGAGGGATGTATCGTTCTTTAACATTGCACCGTCTTTGTGAGAAACGTATTGAGGGATTTTTGAAAAGAAGGGATTCTATTGATGCTTTTACGTTATAAGAAGGCATACGAAAAAATCGCCATGGGCTTATTATCATATATGCCTGGTGAGAAGTCAGTAAAAAAATTGCAAGAAACGATCACGCAATACGAAACCGAAGAGAATTATCAGTTATTTCTTCTTAAACAAGACGAGGATTTTATTGGCATAGTGGGGATCAAGTTAGAAGAAGACGCTTATGTTGTTATGCATCTCTCTGTTAATCCATCCTTTAGGGGGGAAGGTATTGGCAGTGAAATGATCGCGAAGCTATCTGAGCTATATCCTCACTTGGAATGTAAAAGTACAAGGGATACGGAGTCTTTCATGAAAAAATGCCGTGAAAAAGAAGAGGGAGCAGATCAATAATTTGATCTGCCCCTTTTCTTTTCTTCTCTTAATTGAAGAATATCTGACCTGTCCCTAAGCATATGCTTATGAATGACAGCATCGCTCCCGATGGGTAACAGTTCCATAGTAGCAGTTAGTGAATCGACAAGTTTTTGCAATTGCTCTGAGGAAATGTAAAGTTTAACGGGAAAAAAAGAGTCATTGTTTTTCACCGCTAGTATAGCAGCTTTCGTATCATCATATAAACGTTGGAAGTCTATTTTTTCTTTGTATATTTCATTATCATGAAATAAAAGAAAACGGCTTTGAGCTTTCACAAGCGTACGGGTTGCACCATTCATATTGCCTCTGCGCCAATGATAGAGTCCCGTTGATAGAAGAATAAACGCGGTTAACGGATGGTTTTTATTAAAATGATCAAACGTTTTCCAGTAGTCTTCCAACACTTCATGACATTCGAAGTAGTCTTGATTCCTATTGAAATAAACAATAAACTTTAAGAATAACGGATGGTAATAAGGATGCATCGAATCACTCCTATCACTATTTGGTTTTATACATAATGGGGGAAGAATATGACATACCAAGTTAAATTAGAGGCATTTGAAGGGCCTCTCGATCTTTTGCTACATTTAATCAATCGACTTGAGATTGATATTTATGATATTCCGATGGCGGAATTGACATATCAATATATGGAACATTTGCACGCTATGCGCGTTTTAGAATTGGACGAGCTAAGCGAGTACTTGCTTTTGGCGGCGACATTATTGGAAATAAAAAGTAAAATGCTCCTTCCTGTTCATGAAGGGGAAGCTTTAGAAGACGGCATGGATTACGAAATGGAAGAGGATCCCCGTGATGAACTTGTCGCCAGGCTTATGGAATACAAAAAATACAAAGAAGCCGCTGAAAATCTTAAGGAATCTGCCGAAGACCGTTCATTTCATTTTACTAAATTGCCGGAGGACTTGTCTGCTTTCGGAGAGCCTCATAACATAGATCAAGATGAAAAAATGAATGTCTTTGACTTAATTGCTGCCTTTCAGAAAATGTTGGAGCGTAAAAAGCTGCGTGCACCGCTTACGGCAAGTGTCCTGAGATCCGAATTGTCTGTAAGTGAAAAAATGGAAAATATATTAACGAGATTGGAACAACGAGGTGGCACCTGTGATTTTGAATCACTATTTGAGACGGGAGATCTATCCGATCTCGTCATCACATTTCTGTCCCTCTTGGAGCTAATGAAACGTCTTGACGTCATTGTACAGCAAGAAGACAATTTTTCAAAATTAACGGTGACGCTCGGAATGAGGGGGAATTTAGATGTCGAATGAGCATCGATTAATCGGGATGATTGAAAGTTTTTTATTCATAGCTGGGGATGAAGGACTTACAGCAAATCATCTATCCGTGTTAACTGATACTGATGAGGAACAAATAGAAGAACTGTTAAAAAAAATGCTGGAATCATATGACAATCGTATGGAATCAGGAATTACGCTTAAACTATATGGTGGAGCTTATCGATTAGTAACAAAAGCAGAGTATGCGGATGACATTTTGCGATTGCTTGAAAATCCTGCACCGAAGTCAATGACGCAAGCCTCTTTAGAAGTGTTGGCAATCATCGCCTATAAACAGCCGGTCACTAGAGTTGAGATCGATGACTTACGCGGTGTCAAATCTGATGGTCCAATTCAAACTTTAGTAGCAAAAGGGCTGATTATGGAGAAAGGGCGGTTGGAAGGCAGTGGCAGGCCGATTTTGTATGGTACGACGGATTTGTTTTTGGATCGTTTCGGCTTGAAGTCCATAGACGACTTACCTCCACTTGCGGATAATGATGAAAGTATTGATTTTGAAAGTGGAGATACGGATTTGTTTATGACAAAATTCCAAGAAGCATTTGAAATGAACGACGAAGGAGGAAACGATGCTTGAAACGTGCAGTGGCTATAGTCCTTTTTCTATCAATCCTGTTTGCCGCTTCCCCGAAGGAAGCTGCAGGCGGACATGCTTGGGCAGTGCTTGATGGCGACACAGGAAGGCTTTTGGACGGATACAATGAAAATGTAAGATTGCCGATTGCCAGTTTGACGAAGATGTGGACAGCATTCACGTTTATTGAAAGCGGGGCGCCAAAAGGAGAGGTAATTATTTCGCCTGAGGCTGCTTCTGCGGAAGGTTCTTCAATTTATTTAGAACAAGGTTCTACAGTCGAAAGCGATACATTATTGTATGGGTTGATGCTTAGATCAGGGAATGATGCAGCATATGCATTAGCGGAGTATGCAGGAGGGTCTGTCGATGGTTTTGTCGATTTAATGAACGAGAAAGCGAATTTATACGGATTGGACAATACAACATTTACAAATCCATCGGGTCTTCACGATGATGAGCATCTTTCCACAGCGTATGAAACTGGTTTGATGTTATATTATGCAATGCAAAATGAACAATTTAAAAAAATTGCATCGACAGAGAATTTTGTCCAAAGAAATGAGGACGGCATTAGAAGCTATAAAAATAAGCATCGTCTTATTCATACAAACAAGTACGCGGTAGCGGGCAAGACAGGTTTTACAAAAATAGCCGGCAGGACGTTAGCCACTTTTTTTGAGAAAGATGGAAAAAAACTAATTATCGTCACATTAAATGACGGCAATGATTGGAACACACATACGGAGTTGGCCGATCAAAAATTTAAGGAATACAAACTGCAAACCGTAGCAAAAAAAGGTCGTTACACAATTTTGCCAGGAATTGAAGGAGTATTAAAGAAGCCTTTAAAGCTTTTATTAACAGATGAAGAACGTGAAAGAGTTTCTCATGTCGTTTATGTTCCACGAGGGAAGGATAAAGAAAGCATAGGAACCTGGATTGTTTCATTGGACCATGAGCCACTACTATCTGCAGAAATTATCATTCATCAGCAATAATGAAAAAAGAAATGGGAAGACTGCCTATTCTAGGTCGGTCTTCTTTTCATTTGAGCTGAAATATGACATAATTTTTTGAGGTGGAAAGAAGGTGACGTATTGGAAAGATTACAAAAAGTATTAGCGCAAGCAGGTGTCGCTTCACGAAGAAAAGCAGAGAAAATGATTATTGAAGGAAAAGTAAAAGTGAACGGCGTTGTCGTAACAGAATTAGGAACGAAAGTTTCCAAGACTGACCGAGTTGAAGTGGAAGGAGTCGAACTTGTCAAAGAACAGTTTGTCTACTATTTACTATACAAACCGAGAGGGTACATATCGACTGTCAGTGATGAGAAAGGCAGAAAAACGGTGTTAGATTTGCTTCCGATGGTCGATGAACGCATATTTCCTGTAGGGCGTCTTGATTATGATACATCTGGATTGATCATTTTAACAAATGATGGTGACTTTTCATATTTGATGACGCATCCGAAGTTTGGTATTTCAAAGAAATACATTGCGAAAGTAAAAGGGATTCCAAGCCGGGAAAATTTACGGAAGTTAGAAAAAGGAATTCGTTTAGAGGATGGCATGACTGCACCGGCACGTGTAAAAATGCAATCAGTCGATAAAAAAGGTGGTACTGCGATCGTTGAAATTACAATTCACGAAGGAAGAAATCGTCAAGTTCGTAGAATGTTCGATGCAATTGGCTGTCCAGTTGAAAAGTTGAAGCGAGAGTCATTTGCCAACTTGACGACGAGAGGGTTGAATGCGGGAGAGTCCCGCGAACTGACAACACATGAAGTAAAGCAATTGCGAGTGCTAGCCGAAACAGGCAAGATAGGATAAACATCGCGATCATAATGTTCACAAACCTATCACGACTTGATCATTTTTACAAAACCTGTTCTGTTATAATTGAATTTGAATTTATTTATCGTTAGGAGGCTAAACGAGTGTCCAACGCGAAAAAAAAGCAGAAGCGCTTGATTTTTAGAGGCATTGTCTTACTTTTACTTGCATCAGCAATTCTTTTTTCCATATTTTCGAAAGACAAAGTAAAAGTATTGGCTGTAGGGGACAAGGCGCCTGATTTTGAATTGGTAGATCTGGAAGGCAATAAACATCGCTTATCAGATTATCAAGGGGAAGGCGTGTTTTTAAACTTTTGGGGAACTTGGTGTCCGCCATGTAAACGGGAAATGCCTTATATTGAAGAGCAATACCAGCAATTTAAGGATAAAGGCGTTAAAGTGCTATCCGTTAATATTGGTGAATCGAATCTGAAAGTGGATACTTTTCGTGAACAGTACGGTATGACTTTTCCGATTGTTATTGATAAGACGAAAGACGTAAGAGATACGTTTAATATCGTCCCGCTTCCTACAACATTTCTAATTGATAAAGATGGGAAAATAACGAAGATCATTACGACCGAGATGACAGAGGAAGAGATTAAGTCGTATATGGAAAGTATTCAACCATAAGGAGTTTGTTCACAATGAGTAAAATTAAATGCCAATGCGGACATGACAATCCGTTCGGAACGGTCCTCTGTGAACGATGCGGACGACCGTTAACCGAAGAAGCAAAACAAAGTGAAGTTGTAGACATGCGCTATGAAGGGTCAGCGCGAAGATCCCAAACGTACAAACGATCGCTAATTGATAAAGTTTGGAACTTCTTTTCAAGTGTAAAAGTTGGGGTCGGCATTATCGTCGCTGTATTAGTTGCATCTGCCATCGGTACATTATTTCCGCAGAAACTCTACGTGCCAGCTCAATCGGAGGCGGAAGTAGCGGCTTATTATGAACGGCTTTATGGCATTTTCGGCAAACTTTATTATCAGTTTGGCTTTCATGATATGTATAACAGCTGGTGGTTTAAAGTACTCGTCGGCATGTTAGGCACGTCGATCATTATTGCAAGTGTCGACCGTGTTATTCCGCTATATAAATCATTGAAAAAGCAAAAGACGAAGCGGCATTCTTCATTTATGAAAAGACAGAGAATTTATGGAGAAGGAACGTCTGACAATCCAGACGAGGCATTGCGCAAAGCTGAGGAAAAGCTAAAGCAGCTAAAATACAATGTGAAAGTGGAAGATGGAGCGATCTTAGCGGAAAAGAACCGTTTTTCACGCTGGGGTCCGTATGTTAACCATACAGGCTTAATCATATTTCTATTCGGTATTTTGTTAAGAGGCATTCCAGGGTTCTATGTAGATGAAACGATGTGGATCCGCGAAGGTGAATTGCGCAATATTCCAGGTGCACCGGATTATTATTTGGAAAGCAAAGAATTCATAATGGAAAACTATACGAAAGAAGAAGCGGATGAAGTATTTGGCGACGCTTTGGATAAAGTTTCAATCGTTAAAAATTACCAGACGAATGTCGTTTTATACAAAGCGAAAGAGGGAGGACTCCCCGGTTCAGAAGATCTTGAAGTTGTGAAAGAGTATCCTATAATCGTCAACAAACCACTTAAATTTGATGGATACAATGTTTTCCAAATGGATTACCGCTTAGATGAACTGAAATCCATGAAAATGCAACTGATTGAAAAGGAAACCGGAAAATCCTTCGGTGAGTTTACAATTGACCTGGATGATCCGAAAGGCATTTACGAGTTAAACGATGGTGCACGGGTTGAGTTAATTGGTTATTATGCGGATTATGCAGGGGTGGAAGATGGAGAACCTGTTTCAAAATCTCCAATTCCAAACAATCCTGCGTTCATTTTCAAAATGTCTACTCCGGAGAAACCTGAGGGCGAGAAAAGCTTTGTTGCGATCCGACAAACACTTGAAACAGAGAACAATGATTATGCAGTGAAATTTGTCAGTGCCGATACACGCGATATTTCTGGTTTGACGATCCGGAAAGATAAAACCTTATATATCCTTCTATTAGGTGGATTGATCTTCATGATCGGTGTTGTCCAAGGATCGTATTGGAATCATAGAAGGATTTGGGTCCAAAAAGGCAAAAATAATGAAATGCTATTGGCTGCCCATACGAATAAAAACTATTTTTCCTTGAAGAAAGAAATTGATACGGTCAAAGAATATGCAAATCTACCTTCATACACAGATCGGTTAGACAAAGAGTCTGAAACTGAAGTAGAGAAAGGAGAAAAATAATAATGGGATTAGCATCCTTAAGCGCCAACCTACTATTAGTGTCTTTCATAGCATATATGGTCGCTACAGTATGTTTTGGCGGCGCAGTTAAAGGAGCGAAATCCGAAGCATCCTATAGAAACAATAGATGGGGTAAAATAGGTATAACCATTACAATTATAGGTTTTATCACTCATTTAGGTTATTTTATAACAAGATGGATGGCTTCTGGACATGCACCTGTCAGTAATATGTTCGAATTTACAACTGCCTTTGGCATGATGTTAGTCGGTGCTTTCATATTACTGTTCTTCTTATATAAAACACCTTCATTAGGACTTTTCGCGTTGCCGATCGCTATCATTATTATCGCTTACGCAACGATGTTCCCAAGAGAGGTGACGCCACTTATTCCGGCACTTAAGAGTAAATGGTTGACGATACACGTCATTACCGCTGCACTTGGTGAATCCATATTGGCAATAAGCGCAGTGGCGGGCCTAATTTACTTGCTGAAAAATGTGGATTTGACAAAAGGGTCCAAGCAACGTTTCTGGCTGGAAAGCATAATGTTCGTTCTTATTATCGTAGTAGGTTTCGTATTATCTTCGACTACGTTTAAAGTTGCGGGTTACGAGGCGCACTTTACGTACATTGATAAAAATGATCGACCAGCTAAGATTGAATACAACTATCCGCCGCTATTCGGAATGCATCAATATGAAGCCCAGACACCGGGTACGATGGAGCCATGGGCTGAAATGCCGGCAGTAGTCAATGCTAAGACGCTAACAACTTTCGTTTGGTCCGTCATGACGGGTATTGTACTTTATATACTTTTGCGGTTGATAATTCGAAAGCCAATTGCGGCTCTGTTCCAGCCGTTTGCGAGAAAGGCGAATTCACAGCTGATGGACGAAATCGGCTATCGTTCAGTGCTGATCGGCTTCCCAGTCTTTACATTAGGAGCACTCATATTCGCAATGATTTGGGCGCATGAAGCGTGGTCTAGATTTTGGGGATGGGATCCTAAAGAAGTTTGGGCGCTTATTACGTGGCTATTCTATGCAGCATTCCTTCACTTGCGACTGTCGCGCGGTTGGGAAGGCGAAAAATCAGCTTGGCTTGCAGTCATAGGATTTGTCATCATTATGTTCAACCTAATCGCCGTCAACCTAATCATAGCCGGCCTACACTCATATGCTTAACCAAAAGCGTAGGGCGGCGTTCAGCCTCGACAGGCGCTGGAGAGCCTAAGCATAAGGTTCTTTTTGCCTTATGGAAAGGAAGGCAGTCTAAAAACGTCGCGTCCTGCGACAACGACTGCATGACCTGCACCGTGCAGGCCCAAACGACCCGAGAGGCTGGCGTTCGTAGCTGGATGATACCAAAAGCGGAGAACGCCGTTTAGCCTCGACAGGCGTTGGAGGTCTTGAACATAAGGCGCTTTTTGCCTTAGACTCTGTTCTGAAGTGACCCGAAGGGCTGCCCCTCGGAGTCTGGATGATACCAAAAGCGAAGAGGGGCGTCCTGTGACAACGTCGGCACTAATACATCCTGTATGTCGGAGGTCTTGAACATAAGGCGCTTGTTGCCTTATAAGAAAAACTTGCCGCCGGAGTCTAAATTCCTGAACATTGAGCGCCGAGTTATTGAATTCCTAAGGACTGTGCAGCTCTTCAAAGGCTGTACAGTCTTTCTTTTTTTTCTTGCAACTTGTACAATAAAGTTAGGAATCTTTATGAAAGGGGTTTTCATTTGTGGAAGAGACTGTAAAATTATTAGTTGTGGATGACGAAGATCGTATCCGTCGTCTTTTAAATATGTACTTATCGCGCGAAGGCTTTGAAATTGAAGAGGCGGTTGATGGTGCAGAAGCTTTGGAGAAAGCACTAACCAATCAATATGACTGTATTTTGCTTGACTTGATGATGCCTGAAAAAGATGGTATGGAAGTGTTGCAAGAACTTCGTGAACAAAAACAGATGACCCCCGTTATTTTGTTGACAGCGAAAGGAGAAGAATCGGACCGGGTAGCCGGCTTTGAAACAGGTGCGGATGATTACATCGTAAAACCATTCAGCCCGAGGGAAGTCGTATTGCGCGTAAAAGCGATTTTAAGAAGATCTGTAACTTTCTCTAATTCTACCGCTTCTACAACTTCTAAAGATCTTGTCGTATTTCCACAACTGACAATCGACCATGATGCTCACCGCGTCACTGCAGAAGGGAAAGAAGTAAACTTGACCCCTAAGGAATACGAGCTACTCTATTTCTTAGCTAAGTCACCAGACAAAGTGTTTGATCGGGAGCAATTATTAAAGGAAGTATGGCATTATGAGTTTTTTGGAGATTTGCGAACAGTTGATACGCATGTAAAACGGCTACGTGAAAAGCTAAGCCGTGTTTCTGAACGTGCGGCTAAAATGATTGTTACGGTTTGGGGCGTCGGATATAAGTTCGAGGTGCCGAATGAATGAATAGAATATGGAATTCTATCGTCGGGAAGCTATGGGCAACCATATTGCTTCTCGTTTCCTTTGTGTTGTTCATCGTAACCGTTCTTTTGCTGGAATTTTTGGATAATTTTCACACGAAACAAGCGGAAGACACCTTGCGACGAGAAGCGACGACGATCGGAAAAATCATTATTGATCATGAAGATGCAAATGCGATGCGGTTAATTATTCGGGATATTTTAGATAACGAAACAAATGCATTATTAGTTGATTCGAATGGACAAATTTTAGACTCATTTCATAAAGGATTGAACGAAGATAAAATTGAGAGAAAAATTATGTCAGAGGAAAAGTTTTTTTCTTCAGTTACGCTCAATGAAAAGTCTGTAAAAGAGATGGTGTTGCCATCCATTAACGATGAGCATGTTATGGAGCAATATTTAGTGCTGTCCTATCCATTTTTAGAGGAAGATGGAGTTTATCATTCAATTATTATGTACCAAAGCTTAGATGCAGTGCATAGGACAACGAAACGGACAACGCATATTGTCTTTCTTTCAGCGTTTATTGCATTCGTATTAACAACCTTTTTCGCATTCTTCCTTTCTACGAAAATTACCTCTCCCTTAAGGGGGATGAAGCAAGCTGCATTTGAATTGTCGAAAGGAAATTTTGATACGAGGCTACGAGCGAATCAAAATGATGAAATCGGTCAATTGGCAACAGCCTTCAATCAAATGGGCAGGCAGCTGAAATACCAAATGGAACTAATTAAACAGGAAAAAGAGCAATTATCAAGTATTTTGACATCCATGACCGATTCGGTAATTACTTTTAATCGTGACTATACAATATTGTTAAGCAATCCTCAGGCAGATCGTTTGCTACAAAATTGGCAAAATGGAGGAGAGCAGGACAAACCTTTACCTCCGGAAGTATTTCATATGTTAGAGCATGTCATTTCTTTCGCTGAAGAAGTCGAAGATGAACTTGAGTTAGGCGGCCAGTTTTATGCTATCTCCATTAGCCCGCTTTATAGCGAGAATAGTATTAGGGGAGCAGTGGCAGTACTGCGGGATATGACGGATCAACATAAATTGGACAAACTCCGTTCCGATTTCATCGCCAACGTCTCTCATGAATTGCGGACGCCGATTTCCATGCTTCAAGGATATAGTGAGGCAATTATCGATGATGTCATGGCTAGTGATGAAGAGCGTAATGAGATGGTACAGATCATCCATGATGAATCTAAGCGGATGGGCCGGCTTGTCACGGATCTCCTTGACTTAGCAAGAATGGAATCAGGGCATATGCGCTTGTACAAAAATAGTTTTGAAATGATTCCTTTCATGAATAAAGTCATAACGAAATTCATGCAAATTTCAAGGGATGCGAATGTAAAGCTTTCTCTTCAATATGATGAAAATAATAAACATCTTATTATTAATGCGGATGCTGATCGTTTGGAACAGGTTTTCACCAATTTAATCGACAATGCAATCCGACACACTCCCGATGGAGGGAAAGTGACCGTCTATGTCGAAAAAAGAATGGACAATATAGAAATATTAGTTGCTGATACAGGAACGGGCATTCCCGAAGCGGACTTGCCATATATATTTGAACGCTTCTATAAAGCAGATAAAGCACGTACGAGAGGAAAAGGGGGAACTGGCTTAGGCTTGGCAATTGCAAAAAAAATTATTGATTCACATGGAGGGCAAATTTCTGCGGAATTAGGAGAAAAAGTAGGAACGGTATTCAGATGCGTGCTCCCTGTAGATCATCCTTCTGAACAATTACAAGAGGAGCAATAAGTTTTTATGTAACAATATGGAATAAAATCATTATAGCTGAGATGAAACTTATCATCTCGATTTACGACTAATGTATTGAACGGGGGGATTAAGTGGATGACTCCGTTTTCCACCGGCTGTATGAAGCATACCACCAGGATGTATTCAATTTTCTTACCTATTTAACAGGGGATCGATTATTATCGGAAGATTTGATGCATGAGGTGTATATTAGAGTTTTGAAGGCCTATGCCGGGTTTGAGGGGAAAAGTTCCGAGAAGACGTGGCTGTTTTCAATTGCTAAAAATGTGGCGATTGATCATTTCAGAAAAAAATCTGTAAGGCAAAAACACTTATATGACAAGTTTGATTGGGAAAAGAGTGAGCTCGTTTCTCCTGATGTCCAACCTGATGAAATTGCTGAAATGAATGATGATATGAAGCAAATGCTGCAAGTATTGAATACATGTACGGGAGACCAGAAGATGGTTATTGTTTTACGATACTTTCAAGAGCTATCCATTGCAGAAACCGCAGAAACTTTGAGCTGGTCGGAAGGTAAGGTAAAAACGACACAGCATCGAGCAATTAAAGCATTGCAAAAGAAGTTGAAAGCTCTTTCGGCAGAAGGGGGAAGTTGAATGGATGACAATCATTGGAATGACGACAAAATTGAACAATTACTTCATTCAATGCCGAAAGTAAAGGATGACCGTCCAGCTTCGGAAATATTGGAACGGCTGAAAACGGATAGCCGATTGAAGGAGTCGAAACGCCGCAAGAAACATAATTGGATCCCAGCGATTGTAACGATTGCAGCGTTGATAATGGTCAGTTTAATTGTTCCATCTATGCTCAAAAATAGCACGGATACAGCAGTTGAATCTTATCCTGAATCGAAGATGAGTCAAAAAGACTCAAGAGCATTAGAAAATTCCACAGAGGAAAGCGAATCGGAAGCGGATAATGCCGCTTTTGACGAACCGAACATTAGCACATTCTCTACTGCCGATATGGCAATATCACATATTGTTTTGGAAGATGAGATGGAAGGGATGAAAATGTTGCCGTTAGGCCTTGTTCATGAAGCGAATGTTATACCTGTCTCCATTCTTATACCAACCCAAAATGTAAAAGGAGAGCCGGACCTTGTAGCTCTTTACAATCAATTCGCTCCTAAGATTGATGAAGAGGCATACGGATTTGATGATTATCATCCGTATAAAGGAACTATAAGTGAAGCTGACGGCACAATTATCCACGAAGTGCCAGAAGATCACCAATACGACATGTCTCCGGCTGCAGTAGGAGTTTATGAAAATTCGGCGAAAGCGACTTTTGGTAATTATAATGAATGGAAAGTTGTTGATGAGAAAAACAGCCCAGTGGTGTTCGAGTATGTAGGACAGTTCGAACAGTTTGCTTTGAAAAGGCATTCTCCTTATTTTAAATATATAATGCCAACAGGACAGGAATATTTAGTGCCGCATGAAAATGGTGATGAGAGCTCGGTTAGCGCCGCTTTACTATCCATGAAAAAGGCTGAGAATGAAATTGTAGAGGAAATCGTTCCAGAGACGGTTCACTATACCGTTGAGGAGTCGAAAGGGATTGTGACAATCCAATTTACTGAACCGCTCGACTTATCAACGTTGGCACCAAATGAGGCATTGAATATGATTGAGGGTTTTATGCTAACTGCAAGTAGTTTTGACATGAGCGTTCAACTGCAAAATGTTGTTCAAGATCAGTTTGACAAATACGATTTAACGAAGGCATTGCCGATGCCGGTTGGAGTAAATCCTATTCTGTACACTGAATAATGAATGGTCAAATCATCATGATTTGGCCATTTATACGTTATAGAAAGCTATAACTTGATGTTCTAACTATGGCGAAAACCGATAAAAATCTATTGCTTACCATGAGAAGTATTGGCATATGTTAGCTGCTTACTATGAAAAGGATCGAGTATGAAATAGTATAGCAATAAATGTGCACGGTGTAACCTTTAAATAAACGATTTATGCATGACAAACAGACTACTTTACATCTGAACTTTTATTGTATACAATGAAAAGGTAATAGAATATGATTCATCTTCGGGGCAGGGTGTAATTCCCGACCGGCGGAAATGGAAGTTTGTCTTCTTAGCCCGCGAGCTTAACAGCTGATTCTGGTGAGATTCCGGAGCCGACAGTATAGTCTGGATGGGAGAAGGTGAAGGTGCAGCCGTCTTTTTTGTGTTGTTCGCAAAAAGGGTGCTTATTTAAGTATGGGGCAAAGTGGAGTAAAAGAACCTCTTTGATAACCCTTATTTAAAGTTGCCTTTGAAAACTCTCCCTGAAGCAATTGCTTTAGGGATTTTTTAATGAACAATTTTCAGAAACACGGCGAACCTTTCCTCTTTTTGAAGTGAATCGAAAAAGGAGAGAGGAAGAAATGGGTAATAAAAAATTACGCAAAATGATTCTCGTCGCTATTTTAGGAAGTATTTCAACCGTTTTAATGCAATTGAATTTTCCGCTTCCTATTTTACCGGCATTCCTAAAAATTGATTTTAGTGAAATACCGGCTGTGTTGGCGATTATGACGATGGGCCCAGTAGCTGGAATTGCGGTCGAGTTGTTGAAAAATGTTTTGCATTGGTTCTTATCGGGCAGTCCGACAGGTGTGCCGGTAGGCGAGATTGCAAACTTTGTAACCGGCATCTTGTTCATCATGCCAATTTATTGGATCTTTAAAAAGGTGAGATCCATGAAAGGTTTAACAGCAGGTCTTATAGCAGGCACATTTACAATGGCAATTGGTATGAGTTTATTGAATTACCTAGTATTCCTGCCTATGTATTCTTATTTTTTGAATATGCCTTCTTACACTGGAGAAGCATTATTCAATATGATTGTGTTAGGGATTTTACCTTTCAATATTATAAAAGGGATCATGCTATTGATTATTTCATTGCTGCTGTATAAGAATATGGAAAGATGGATTCATAACCAACAGCAAAAGCTAACAGCATAATATAGAACAATTAAAATATTGGCGAGCGGATAGACGAACCGTTCGCCAATTTTTATTTGAGAAGAAATAGTCCACTCAAAAAGAAGTTTCAAATGTCGATTGATTCGACGTTCGAAACTTCTTTCTGAATGGTGCGAATGAAATACATTAGTCTTCGTATTTTAACGGATCACCGTCGAAAGGCTCGTCCGCAACTTTGATGGAGTCAGTTGGGCAGCCATCGAATGCGTCTTCCATGTCTTCCAACAGTTCTTCTGGAACTTCGGTTGTACCCGTGTTATCATCTAAAATAACGAAGGCGATCCCCTCATCGTCATAATCATAGATATCTGGCGCAGCTGCCCCGCAAGCTCCGCAGGCGATACATGTATCTTGGTCAACAATTGTATATTTTTTGCATGTAGACATTGATGCTCTCTCCTCTTCTATCCGCACTATCGATTTCGTTCCATTTCCATTCTAAAGCTGTTTAGGATAAGTTTCAACAATAAAACTTTGACAAATGGGGGAAAACAATATTATGAAACTATCTTCAATCCTATTGCAGATTATAGGGAAGATGCATGGCGAGCGTTCTAAAAACGCAGCATTATACATATTGCGTGGCAAAAAATCCGGCCAGACACTCTCAGATGTTAAGTATTTTAATTTGAAACCGTACTTTTCTATTTTGCCGAAAGTAGAGGTCGAAGAGTATGAGGAGGCTATTCATTTACTTCAGAAAGAACATTTGATAGAAATAAAAGACCAGCTAGTTTTTATTACAGAAATAGGTTTTGAACAGCTGCAACAGCTCCCATCAACTCATTTTAAAGGTTGGAGTTATCGAGGCAAGGAACTACTCTTTTTCAGAAGGCTTTCCCTTGTCGTGCAAACCGTTTCAAATATAAAAAATGGCAACCGATCTTTTTTGCCGATTGAATCAGATCGTACTATACAAATTTTCGTTAAACGTTTTTTTATGAATCGACCATTGGCTGATCCGGAGTTTGCAAGGCAAATTGGAAAAGAGTTAATAAAAGCTATTGTTCAGTCCGGGATGTCTGAAGAACAGAAGCTTATTTTTGCATACAGGCTTACAGGGTATAAAAATGCGGCAATGACGTATGATCAGCTTTCTATTGAATTGAAACGTTCCCCTTCCTCCATACGTCTATTATTTTTGGAAAGCCTTCATAGATTGCTGCCAATTGTTGAGCATAAAAAAGAATTTCCGATTATGAGTTCAATCGCAGCTGATATTCGCATAGTTGAAGATTTGACCGAATCAGCAACAGCAACGAAAAAACTTTATTTACAAGGGCTAACTATGGAGGAAATTGCAGCAAAGCGTAATTTGAAATTAAGTACGATAGAAGATCATTTTGTTGAAATGGCAATCCATGATGAAAGATTCCCGATTCACTCTTTTGTAACGGAAAGGGATGTTCAGGCAGTAAGGTTAAAGATGAAAGAACTGCAAACGAAACGATTAAGGGTGCTAAAGGATGAATTTCAAGCATTATCCTATTTCCAATTACGGCTCATTTTGTCGATAAATACAGGAGGACAAGATGATTGAACTATATGAAACGTTAAAAAAACGATTTGGTTACGAAAAATTCAGACCCGGTCAAAAAGAAGTGATCCAGCATATTTTAAGCGGGAAAGATACAATCGCCATTTTACCTACGGGTATGGGAAAGTCGTTATGCTATCAACTTCCTGGTTATTTACTGGAAGGTTCGGTCGTTATCGTTTCCCCGCTCGTTTCATTAATGGAAGATCAAGCAGCGCAAATGCGAAAGAATGGAGAGAAAAGTGTAATTGCCCTCAATTCCTTTCTTTCATTTCAAGAGCGCAAAATCGCTTTGCAAAACTTAGGGCAATATAAATTCATATTTGTCTCTCCAGAAATGCTTTTGCAAGAACGTGTTGCAAATAAGCTACGTTCGATGAAGCTATCAATTATTGTAGTAGATGAAGCCCATTGTGTTTCGCAGTGGGGCTTTGATTTCCGTCCGGATTATTTAAGGATTGGAAAGTTGATTGATTTTGATGGACGCCCGCCTATTTTGTCTTTGACGGCAACTGCTCAGAGTCAAGTTATCGAAGAAATTTCAGATTACTTACATATGGATAATCCAGTAGTAGAGCGACATTCACTTGATCGGCAAAATATATCGTATTGTATTATCCAACTAAATACATATGATGAAAAATATGATTGGATTAAAGAACGAGTAACAGCTACAACTGGTCCAGGGATCATTTATGCTTCATCGCGAAAGAGGGCAGATGAGCTGTCTACTGAATTGCAAAGTATTGGAGTTGCTGTCCAGGCATATCACGCAGGAAAAGAAAATGAAGATCGTGCGATTATTCAAGAGCAATTTATTAACGGTGAAATTGAATGGATTTGCGCGACGAATGCTTTCGGAATGGGAATTCATAAAGGAGATATTCGGCAAGTGATTCATGAGCATATGCCTTCCAATATGAATGCATATGTCCAGGAAGTCGGAAGGGCAGGGAGAGATGGTAAGCCTGCTGCAGCGACGTTGCTTTATGTGCCACGTGATGAAGATATGACTCGATTCATCGTTCAAAATGATTTACCAGCAGAAGAACAGATAATGCATTATGCATATTTATTATCAGAAGGCGTTAACGATGATGAAGCGGCTGATCGAGCGAGTTTAGGAGAGACAGCTAAAAGGGTACTTGATTTTTATATGGAGCAGTTTTCAATCGACAAAGTTCTTCACATTGTTGACCGTCTAGCTAAACAAAAAGATAGTGAAGTGCACGAAATGGTTCAACTGATTACAGGTCAAAGGTGTATTCGTGAAAGTTTAATGTCGTATTTTGATGAAAAATTGGATAGCAAACGCGAATATTGTTGCTCTGTTTGTGGCTTGCCCAATGCTGTATGGCTCTCATCCAATCAACGATTAGTAGAACGACATAGTAAAAGAGCTCGTAGTTGGGATGAAAGAATTTTATCTCTCCTGTAATAGAGGTCCGTTGTCCGTTTACTTTTGTTACAAGATTCGTCATAATATAAGGAAGAGCGACATGGAATAGGAGAATATGCCGATGAAAAACAATGATTACAAAATTGAATTTGAGGAACATCGCAAAGAAATCGATGTACTTGAGCGTATGAATGGAGGCAAGTTGCCTTCCCGAGCGGAACGTCATAGTAAAGGACGGAAAAAGGCTTCAAGTCATACAGTGATCAATGTCATTTTAGGTGTTTTCACATTCATTCCTATCATGATTTTCGTTTATGTCATTTATAATTTTTATTTCGGAACAGATAGCAGCTCTGCAAGTGTAGGAGATTCAAATGTCCGATTAGAGATCGACACAAACACTCCTAATTACCAAGACCCGACTGACAAAGCAGTTGGAGTGGCAGATGATGATAACAAAGAAGATGACAAAGAGGATAAAAAGAATGTGACTGGGAACAATAATAGCGGTCAAGGGACTGTTCAGGAAAAAAATAACAATGATAGCAAGTCGACGCAAGTAGACCAAAAAACAGAGCCTAAAAAGATTGATCAAAAAGCGGAAAAAGAACCATCGAAAGAATCAATAAAAGAACCCGTGAAAAAACAAGAAGAAAAGAAGCCGGACCCTCCGAAAAACACAGGAAAAACCCATATTGTTCGTCAAAATGAAACATTATATCGAATTTCAGTTAATTACTATGGTTCGGATAAAGGGATCGATAAAATCAAACAAGCGAATGGACTCACATCGAATGAAATAAGAGTCGGTCAAAAATTGATTATCCCATAAAACTATTGAAATGGATTGAAGAGGCAAAGCCAAGATCTTTGCCTTTTTCTTATGGCAGGTGCAAAATGAAAAAGATTTTTAATTTAGTTAAGTGGTTAACAGGCGCTAATCTAGCATTTCTCTTATATATGTTTTTGTTTGCAAAAGGGAGAAACGTTCGTTTGCACCAATTGAATATGACTCAAAAAGAAAACCGTACTTTAACAATATTTTTCATTTCGGACATTCATCGACGAAAAATTAATAAAACGTTGTTGAGACGAGTACGGCGGCATGGTGAGATTGACCTGGTTGTAATTGGGGGTGATCTCGCTGAAAAAGGGGTACCTCTCAATCGGATTCAAAAGAACGTTTCAAAACTGTCCAGTTTAGGACCGGCATGTTTCATATGGGGGAACAACGATCGAGAAGTCGGTGAAACTCATTTAAGGGAAATATTATCCTCATCTAACGTAAAGATTCTTGATAATGAAGGGGTTGCAATTGACGGCCATTCAGATTGGTGCATTTGTGGAACTGATGATCCATCAAGTAAAAATGTCGATGTCGAAGCATCCATCCAGCTTTCAAAGCAATTTCCTTATACAATCGTAGCAACTCATACACCATCTTTAGTAAGAAAAGTTGAAGAATATGTAAAACCTCAACTAATGCTTTCTGGACATACACATGGAGGACAAATTCGGTTCGGCAAATTTGGCCTTCATGAAGTAGGGCGTTTTTGCGACTTAGGAGGAAGAGCGAATTTAATAAGCAATGGCTATGGCACTTCCTTACTGCCTTTGCGTTTCGGTGCTGCGCCAGAATGCCACGTCATTAAAATTCATTATTAAACATATTGTATGGATGATATGAAGGAGTGCAATAAAAATGAATTCGAAAGATGCCATAATTGTTGGTGGTGGTCCTTGCGGATTATCGGCAGCAATTGAATTACAAAAAATCGGTATGGATGTATTAATCATTGAAAAGGGCAATATCGTCAATTCAATATACAATTACCCTACGCATCAAACCTTTTTTAGCTCAAGCATAAAATTATCCATTGGAGATATTCCGTTCATTACGGCGAAAGAAAAACCTAAGCGAAACGACGCACTTGTCTATTACAGAAAAGTAGCTGAATTGAAAGGCTTACAAATCAACAATTATGAAAGAGTAGAAAAAGTTGTAAAGAAAGACAACCAATTTCACGTTTTAACCGATAAAAGCGAATATGCGTCGAAATATGTCATCGTGGCGACAGGATATTATGATCAACCAAATCAATTAGGTGTTCCCGGTGAGTCATTGCCGAACGTATATCATTACTTTAAGGAAGGACATCCGTTTTTCGGCAAGAAAGTTGTCGTCATAGGAGGAAAGAATTCAGCGGTAGATGCTGCAATCGAGCTGCAGCGCGCAGGAGCGTTCGTAACGGTCATTTACCGTGGAAGTGAATATTCCCCTAGTGTCAAGCCGTGGATACTTCCAGGTTTCGATAGCCTTGTTAGAAATGGTGAAATTGAAATGCATTTTAACTCCAAAGTTGTTGAAATTTCACCTACATCCGTGACGATGGAAAAAGATGGACAGTTGCATTTATTGGAAAACGACTATGTCTTTGCGATGATAGGCTACCACCCAGACCATGCCTTCCTTAAAAAAATTGGAATCCAAATTGATGAGGAATCAGGCCGACCATTGTTTAATGAACAAACAATGGAAACAACAATCGAAGGCCTTTACATTGCAGGAGTGATAGCGGCCGGAAATAATGCAAACGAAATATTCATTGAAAATGGTCGTTTGCATGGCGGTCTCATTGCGAATCATATAGAAAGCAAGTCGTAGAGACATTGTATATTATTGCAAATCACCTTCTAAATAATTTCACTATATTTTATAAAATTATACTTCGAACGCTTTGCCTTTCAATTTCTTGACAGAAAAGGTTGAAAATCATGTTATAATGGCTTTGAAGGGGGCCGCCAGCATGTTTATATTGCTTACTGTAGCGATTGCGCCTGGACTGGCGCTCTTTAGCTATTTTTACTTACGGAAACAAATAGCCAAAGATCCATCCCGTACAATATTTCACACATTTATATATGGGGCGGCTATGACCTTTCCGATTATGTTTATCCAACATGTTTTCGAGGAAGAGGAAATTTTCACAAATGAGTTTTTTAGAAATGCTATTTTCACAAGTTGGATTGAAGAGTTTTTTAAATGGTTTATATTAATCATTTCTATTTATAGACATGTAGAATTTGAAGATGCATATGATGGCATTTTATATGGTGCAAGCGTTTCTTTAGGATTTGCAACGGTTGAAAATATTTTATATTTATTTACATTCGGTTTGGACACTGCTTTTTTAAGAGCGCTGTTGCCTGTTTCAAGTCATGCACTTTTCGGTGTTGTTATGGGATACTATTTTGGTAGAGCAAAATTTGCTTCTACTGCCAATCATCGAGGCATGTTGTTTTTCGCATTCTTTGCTCCGTTTCTATTGCATTTTATTTATAACGGTATTTTGGCTGTTAATGATCTATCATTATATTTAATTATCCCATTCATGCTTTTCTTATGGTGGTTTGGATTGACGCGCGTCAAATATGCCCACACCTTTGCCATGCAACAATTCCGAAAAAAAGCAGAGACGAAAATGTAGAAGAATTGATAGGTTGAAATTACTAACGATTATTAAGCGAATTCCTTGCAGATGAGGAATTCGCTTTTTTTGTATATGCAATTATAGGCGTGTCATGTTTGAAATGACTAAATCATGAAGCAAGCATAAGAAGATGGACGATTATTAAAGTTGGCAATGGAAAACAAGAAACGGGATCGTTATAAAACAAATTGAATTGGACAGACTGTGAAAAAGGAGGCGATGACATTGAAAAAAATGATAATAAAGCTTTTGGCAATTGTATTATTGCTTAGTTGTGCCTATGCAACTTCACCTGTCCAAATTGGAGCTTTCAGTCCACGTGATCTATCACAAGGGGCAACGGGAGACGATGTGA
Organism: Sporosarcina contaminans; assembly: GCF_042679045.1. Lineage (NCBI taxonomy): Bacteria > Bacillati > Bacillota > Bacilli > Caryophanales > Caryophanaceae > Sporosarcina > Sporosarcina contaminans. The sequence continues at coordinate 41,669 of NZ_JBHTLT010000123.1, forward strand.
TCGAATTGCAAGCGAGGCTTCAATATATCGGCTTCTATAACGGCAAAATTGACGGGAAATTCGGCTACGGAACTTATTGGGCTTTGCGAAACTTCCAAGATAAATATGGGTTGCCGATCGATGGTATTGCCGGTTCCCAAACTAAAAAGAAATTAATTGCAGCTTCAAATTATGATGAAAAATTCGTCATGGATAATTTGAGAAAAGGGAATCAATTCACCCATTATGGGGGTAAGCCACTATCTACCCAAGTTAAGGCGGGAGGAGGTAAACAAGAAAATATCCATTTACCTTCAAAGTATTCAGAGCAAGATTTAAAACTAATGGCTAATGCGGTTTATGGAGAAGCCCGCGGAGAACCATATGAAGGTCAAGTAGCAGTTGCGGCTGTCATTTTAAATCGTGTTGAACATCCTGACTTTCCAGATACGGTTGGCGGTGTCATTTTCCAACCAGGTGCATTTACGGCTGTAGCTGACGGTCAAATTTGGCTTACGCCAAATGAAAGGGCAAAAGAAGCAGTGTTAGATGCAATTAATGGATGGGATCCATCCGAAAATGCAATTTATTACTTTAATCCGATTACCGCAACAAGCAAATGGATATGGTCAAGACCTCAAATTAAGAAAATTGGTTTGCATATTTTCTGCAGTTAAAATTTCATTGGAGGGAGGTTAAGCAAATAGTTTCGGCGATGATATTCATTACCGGCACTGTTTCTTTAATATGAAAAAAATTATTTTTTTACTCGCATATGCTGTGGCTGTTTTAGGAGTTTTTTCATTTACAAAAGTTACAGAGAATGAAAATTTGTCTTTGGCACTTAGTACGCAATACGCAAAAAAAATGTCTGACGCATCTGAGAAGTTGGAGGAGTTAGATACTGCAGTGAAGAAGACATTGCTGTTTAATGACTCCGATGGTTCAAGAAAAGCAAGAGAAGATGTTTGGCGACTTTCTTCAGACATTAAGAGTTCCGTTTCATCGTTGCCGTTTGATAATAGCTTTTCCACTTCATGGATGAATTATCTTGGAAGGCTTGGTAACTATGCTAAAGAAGCGGATCGGCTGTCGAATCCACAAGAATATTACGAAGTGATGTCGAAGGCGTCAAATAATTTAAGAGTTATGGCGGATGAGTGGCAAATTGCAACAGCTGGTCTTATGGACGGCAAGTATAATATCAATGAATGGACGGAGCGGTTGGACGGTACGAGTCCGGACTATGATTGGTCCAATATGGGGAATACAGTTAAGAAATATACTGAAAGTGATTTTCCACTCACAGCAAGCGAATCGGATGCTATGAAGAAAAAAGAGCTGAAAGATTTGGACGATGCTAAAGTTACAAAGGATCAAGCGATTGAGCGATTCAAAAAATTGTTTCCGGAAGTTTCAAATGAAGTGATTGGTGTAGAGATGAGTAAACCTGGTTCACCATATCCATTTTTCCATATTCGTTTTGCAACAAATGAATCTGTTGGATATATCGATATTACCGAGAAGGGTGGCCATGTCCTCTCTTACCTATCAGAGCGTTCTGTCGGCAACACCAATTTATCGTTTGAAGAAGTGAAAGAAAAAGCGGAGGATTTTCTTGAGCGCGCGGGATATAAGGATTTGGTTTATGAGGAATCAAGGGAGAATAGCAATGCCTATCACTTTGTATATGTACGTCAAGAACCATTTTATAAGGCGAAAGTATTTTCAGATACTATCCACTTGAAACTCTCCAAAGATACCGGGGATGTTTTAGGCTTGGATGCTGCAGAGTATATACGAAAAGAAACACTTGCAAGACAGCAAGTTAATAAAATTGATTGGAAAGATTTTTTCCATGATGATGTTAAAATTATGAAGGACGAATTAGCCTATGTTGAAAATGATGAAAAGAAACAAAGGCTTGCATACTACCTTACAGCAATTCGAGATGAAAATGGGCATACAGGAACTTATCGGATCGTAGTGGATACAGAAACGGCAGAAGTAATAAAGACAGAACGTTTAGAGTAAAAAGTAACTTATTGAAACCATATTGGCAATTCACCATACCCATGACATAATAGAGATATATTGTTGAGGGTAGGTGTTTCGTAATGCGACTTTCGATAGGTACCACAATTATCATCGATAAAGACTATACGGAGTTAGGTGACAAATATAAAAGTAAAGTGGTGGATATCGAAGAAGGGTTTTTCATGATTGATTATCCAACCCATATTGAAACGAACCGTACAGCATTTTTTATGGACGGTACGCAACTCCTCATTTCCTTTGTGGAAGATAAAATGTCTTACGCATTTCGTAGTGAAGTAAAAGGACGATTGAACCGCGGCATTCCGATGTTGAAAATGAACTATCCTGGCGATGATCAACTGATCAAAATTCAAAGAAGAGAATTCGTGCGCGTAGAAACTGCGATTGACGTTGCAGTTTGCCTTGATGGTGTGTACGAACAGTTCGTTGCAGCTGACATAAGTGCAGGAGGAATCGCGCTATATCTTAGTTCGAAAGACTTTTTTGCCGAAAACGATACTGTTCATTTGACGATCGCACTTCCTTTTGAAAAAGATGAAGTGAAGTATGTGAGAACAGAGGCGGAAGTTATTCGGATTTGGGAAAAGGACAAACGGAAGATCGCATCGTTGCAATTTTTACAAGTTGATGACATTGATCGCCGAAATATCATTCGTTTCTGTTTTGAAAGACAACTGATGGAGCGAAACGAGAAATGAAAGGTTCATCGGGAAAAGTCCTGTACATTAGGACTTTTCCCTTTTCCTTGTGATACAATGTTTTTGATTTGAATTCGGGGGTAGATGATATGTCAAAAGGGATTATTATTGCAATTGATGGACCAGCTGCTGCAGGAAAAAGCACGATTGCAAAAAGAATTGCTGAAAAGTTGAATTTCACATATATCGACACAGGAGCGATGTATCGCGCATTGACGCATAAGGCGCTTCAGTTAGGCATAGATATGGACAGTGATAGAGATCTTTCGAAATTGCTCGAGGAGACGGACATCCAGTTACAGCCTAATAGAGATGGTCAAGCCGTTATTATAGACGGCAAAGATTGTACGGAGGTCATTCGATCTCAAGAAGTGACCGCAAACGTATCTCAAGTAGCTGCTCATACGAATGTCCGCAAGATGATGGTAGCAAAGCAGCGGGATTTGGCTGCTGGCATTGGGGTCGTTATGGATGGAAGGGATATCGGCACTGCTGTGCTGCCCAATGCAGATTTGAAAATATTTATGACGGCATCCGTTGAAGAACGTGCAGACCGTCGCTATATTGAAAATCAACGACGAGGCATTCAAACTTCCTTGGCGCAATTGATAGCGGATATTAAAGAACGTGACAGGGCTGATAGCGAACGCGAAGTTTCTCCTTTAAAACAGGCAGAGGATGCCATTCTACTTGATACGACTTCTTTGTCAATTGAGGAAGTCGCGGATCAAGTGATAGAACTTGCTGAAAAGAGGATGGAACGATGAATTTATATCCATTAGGCAAAATGCTTGTCAGTACGATCTTTTTTCCGCTTTATCGCATAAAAGTCATAGGTAAGGAAAATTTCCCGAAAGAAGGAGGGGTGTTGCTTTGTACGAATCATATCGATAACTTGGACCCGCCAGTCGTAGGCATCACGTGTCCAAGAACGGTCCATTTCATGGCGAAGGAAGAGCTGTTTAACATGCCGATCTTAAAAACCATTTTGCCAAAGGTTAATGCTTTTCCGGTCAAACGTGGCATGAGCGACCGTGAAGCTTTAAGGACCGCTTTAAAGTTACTGAGAGGCGGGGAAGTGGTTGGTCTATTTCCAGAAGGTACGAGAAGCAAAACCGGAGAGTTAGGCAAGGGATTATCAGGCGCAGGCTTTTTCGCTTTGAAAGGAGATGCCGCTGTTGTGCCATGTGCGATTATAGGCCCATATAAACCATTTAAACGGCTGCGAGTCGTCTACGGCAAACCAATCGATATGACCCCATACCGTGAAAGACGTGCATCTGCAGATGAGGTCACTGCTGTCATTATGGATGAAATCCGTAAACTTTTAGAACTAAATAAATGAATCGTAAGGGTAATTTTTTGTTTTTATCGATTGATTCGAATAATATAGAAGTAGGATTCATTATGGAGGAGGACTACATATGACTGAAGAGATGAATTTGGACGCTTTGAACGGATATAAAGAAGGGGACAAGGTAACCGCTACAGTTACAAAGATTGAAGACAAAGCGGTAACAGTAGAAATCCCTAACGCACCATTCGACGGTGTCATCCCGATTAGCGAATTATCGAGCCTGCATATCGAGAAAGCATCAGATGCAGTTAATGTGGGCGATGAACTGACATTAGTTATTACAAAAGTTGAAGATGAAAACTATGTCCTTTCTAAGCGTAAAGTGGATGCAGAGAACGCTTGGGACTCTTTAGAAGAAAAGTTCAAAAATCAAGAAACGATTGAAACAGAAGTGAAAGATGTTGTAAAAGGCGGTTTAGTCGTCGATCTTGGCGTTCGCGGTTTTATACCTGCTTCGCTCGTTGAAGATTATTTCGTTGAATCTTTCGAGGATTATAAAGGACGTACGATGACATTCAAAATTGTTGAGATGGACAAGGAAAAGAATCGTCTGATCCTATCCCATCGTGCGGTTATCCAAGAAGAGAAATCGCAAAAAAAAGAAGAAGTGCTCGAAAATCTCAAAGAAGGCCAAGTGCTTGAAGGGACAGTTCAGCGCATTGCATCTTTCGGTGCTTTCATCGATATTGGCGGTGTCGATGGACTCGTCCATATTTCACAGCTTTCCCATGAGCATGTAGATAAAGTATCTGATGTTTTAAAAGAAGGAGACAAGGTTAGCGTAAAAGTATTGTCAGTTGACCGAGATTCTGAACGGATTTCTTTATCTATTAAAGAAACTTTGCCTGGACCTTGGGAAGGTATTGAAGAAAAGGCGCCAGTCGGCTCGGTATTTGAAGGAATTGTAAAGCGTCTCGTTTCTTACGGTGCGTTTGTTGAAGTACTGCCTGGCGTCGAGGGATTGGTGCACATTTCCCGCATTTCCCATCAGCATATCGGCACGCCGCATGAAGTCCTCGAAGAAGGACAAAAAGTGAAAGTCAAAGTCGTTGATGTGAACGCTAATGAAAACCGTTTGTCTCTAAGCATTAAAGATTTGATTGAAAAAGAAGACAATGAATCATTTGGTGATTATGAAATGACGGAAGAAACCGGCTTCTCGCTCAGCGATGTTATAGGAGATCAACTTAAGAAATTTTCTGAGTAAGCGGTTCCGATAATTGATTTGAAAGAGGCTGGGACATAACTAGCTTTAAACAATGAGAAAGGGGCTGTCCAGAAAGTCAGTGAAAACTGATTTTCTGTGATAGTCCCTTTCTGGTTGGAGAATAAATGGGGAACCCCTGACAACCGTCGCTTTCCGTTCC